>JAPPDQ010000021.1 GCA_028875495.1 Chloroflexota bacterium | reverse complement strand
CGTCGTGGGAGAGGGCTAGAGCTTGCCCCGTACTTGATACGGGGGTGAGGGTATTTGAGGAAGTTGCCAAAATCATATGGAACCGGTACTCGCCCTCGCCACGCTGGAATCGGGTAGGGCGGGGCACAGGTCGGGTAGAGCTGTCCGAATTTGACGCAAGCGAACACCCGTACTACACTGGTCTTCAAAGACATAGCGCCTACAGAAAAGACTCCGGAGAGTCAGTCCCTCGGCCCAGCCAAGAAAAAATCACAAAATGTCCCGGAATGTCCCACCACAACGGACTTTCCCAACAACAGTCCCTCTGCCGCCCATCCCATTCGGCCCGCACGAAACTTTACAATAACAATATGAAATGTTACAAAATGTTACGGAATGTTACAGATATTTAGAATTCTCCGCCGTTATCGTAAAGTTCACACCCTCCCGCTCATAGGAGTTGCCTGACGCCCTCCGGCTCCGCCCTTCGTGTACCATAGCGTCGCGAACGGGTACGCCATGCGGACTCCCCAGACCAAGCATGACAGGAGCGCTCTATGGGAAGGCTGACGGGTAGGATCATCGACAAGGCGACCGGCGAGCCGGTTGAGGCACGAGTACAGGTCATCGGCCCTAACGGGAATTTCTCGCATCCGAGCGACGCCCTGCTCAAGGTTGGCACCGGCACGCCATTCTTCTACTCCGACGGCGCGTTCGACCTCGATGTCGGTCGCGGCAAGGTGAAGATCGTCGCCGAGCGCGGCACTGAGTACGTCCCCGCCGAGCTCATCGTCGACTCCCCGCTTCAGGGCGCCGTGGCCGTCGAGTTGGAACTGGAACGATGGAACGCCCTCGGAGAGCAGGGATGGCACCCCGGCAACACCCACATCCACTACGACGAGAAAGAGCAGCGCCCCGACGACCGCCTCTCCCTCGACCCCCGCGTCGAAGACCTGCGGATGACCGCCATCAGCATCCTCAAGCGCTGGGAGCTTGAGTACGCCTCCAACAAGTACGCCCCCGGCTTCCTCAACGAGTTCTCCTCGACCCACTACTACGTCCAGTGCGGCGAGGAAAACCGCCACAACGCCCTCGCGTCGCACAGCATCGGCTACGGCCACATCATGCTCCTGAACATCCGCAACGTCGTGAATCCCGTCAGCCGCGGCCTCCTCGTGGACGCATTCGATCCCGACTATCCACCCCTCTCCTACGCCTGCGACGACACTCACCGGCAGGGAGGCATCGTCATCTGGTGCCACAACGGACAGGGCATGGAGGCGCCCGTCGCCGCGGCCCTCGGCAAGCTCGATGCCTTCAACCTCTTCGACCCCCAGTGGATGGACCCCGAGTACGACATCTATTACCGGATGCTCAATGCCGGCTTCAAGCTCCCCGCCTCGACCGGCTCCGACTGGTTCGTCAGCTCCGCAAACAGGGTCTACGCTGACACGGGCCGCGCCTTCGAGTACGCCGACTGGCTCGCCGCCCTCAAGCAGGGCAAGACCTTCATCACCAATGGGCCTGCCCTCCGCCTCACCGTGGCCGATCAGGAGTCCGGCGCCGAGGTCTACACCGCCGCCGGAAGCGCGCTCCCCGCAAGCGCCACATGGCAGTCGCACTACCCAATACACCGCGCCGAGATCATCTTCAACGGCGCCGTCGTGGCGGCGGAGTCCTACCCCTCCGGCTCCAAGAACGGCGCCCTGACAGCAGACCTGTCCGTCCCCAGTGACGGCTGGATTGCCGCGCGCCTGTTCAGCAACGCCCGCGACAGCTTCTCCCAGCCCATCTGGGCGCACACCAGCCCCGTCTACGTCAAGACCGGAACGACCGCCCCCGAACGAGCCGAGGCCGCACGCTGGTTCGACGACCACATCGACAAGTCTCTCGAATGGGTCACCAAGAAGGGCAAGTTCTACACCGACAGCCAGCGCAAAGAGGTCCTCGACCTCTTCAAGCAGGGCCAGGCCGTCTACAAGGCGATGCTATAAGAGGAATTGGCTCAGTGAGAGTCGGGGATTCCCAGGAAAGTTGGGAATAACCGAATCAGTTGCGGGTAATCACACCGCAGGCTATGCGGTCGCCCGCTTCAGGGCTTTCGCCATAGCTGTCCGGCTTGGCATGAACGATGATCGCGGATCCGTCTGAATCGAATATGGTCGCGTCTGCGTCCTCGCCTATAGCCGCCTTGGTGTTGAAGACATCGGCGATGGCCGTGCCATCGGGACCGGCGTAGATGTTGGGCATGTCGCCGGGGTGATGTGGGGAGGAGTGCATGAAGCCGTGGCCGTGGCCGCCGGGGCTATAGTGGCCGCCTGCCGCGGCGAAATCCGGTGAACAGCTGCCTGTCTCGTGGAGGTGAAAGCCGTGCCACCCGGGAGGCAGTCCGGTCATATTGACTGAGACTAGGAGACCGTTTGGCCCTTGAGTGAGTGTTACCGATCCCATCGGGGCGCCATCCGTTCCAGACATCGTTGCGGTAGCGACAGCGCCGATGTCCGACGGGTCGCTCGTCCGGTTCTGGCAGTTGACGAGAACGAAAGACAGCAAGGTTATTATTATGATCGCAGGGAGCACTTTGTGGTTCACGGCAGTTCCTCCAGATAGAGTCCGCGAGCATTTTATCGTTGAAGGATTAGAATATCCAACACGGCTGGTACGTTCACCTAGCCAGGAACTCCGCGGGAGACACGGTCAGATCGGGGAAGGCCAGCCGGAAACGTTGGTCGTAAGTGACCACGCGCGTCCCCTCCCGCTCCGCCAGCGCCGCAAATATGGCGTCATAAGGCGGATGGTCGGCACTGACGGCTAGCTGCAGGGCACGCTCCCAGAGCACACCAACGACAACCTCCCTGTCGATGATCTCGTCCACGTATCCCATGATGTTCACGCATTGTCCGAAAGTCATCTCTTGTCGCTGTATGTACTGCCACAGGGCACTTGCGAACTCTGCTCGAAACGAACCAGGTACGACAATGCCTTCGGACGAATGGAGAACGGAGAGGGAATTCCCCCGGAGCTCCGATGCTCCCACCAGTGCGTAAACAAAGACGTTAGTGTCGACGACAATCAGATTGGTCGGCTCCTTGTTTCTTCAAGCCACCTGTCGGCTTGCCCCTTTGGTGTCAGCGGCATCGTCTTCCAACGATCCCACATACTCGCAATTGCCGCCTCCTTGGAAGGATATCGACACTTCGACAGCTTTCTCAGTTCCTGCTCCGTGGAGCCGCCACTGTTCGTCACTGTCCGCTTCGGGTGTGCGGCTAATTCGTCCGTCATACGGGATGTTCCCACGTCTCGGCGATCCACTTGTCGACATCTTCGACGGATACAGGCGGCAGATTCTTCCAGTTCTCCCGCACCCGTTCCAGTGCCTCGGCGCGCGCAGGATATAGCGACTTCAAGAGATCCATTGCCTCCTGGTCGGTGGAACCGTCGCTATTCGTGGCTGTTCGTTTCGGGCCCATGTCTGGTTCGTCGGTCGTATGGGATGATGGCTGCAACACTTCGTCGCGCGCGGGGAATCGCGTCTTCAGGAGCTCTCGCAGCTCCTGCTCCATGGAATGACCTTTATTGGCAGCGACTTTCTTCAGCCGTACAACCACTTCATCGGGAACGTTCCGTATAGTTAGCGTAGCCATGAGATCAACTCCCTCCCAATTGTACCTCTAGGCTAGCACTCTGCTAGCATTGGCCGCAATGACGCTCCGGTACCGGCAATACGCTGCCGTCCTGTTGCGACGCGCTGCCATCGTCCTGATGGCCGTCGTCATGGTAGGAGTGCTGTTGAGGTGTACGCACGTGGTAGACCGCTCGTTCATCTACTTCCCTAGCAGGGACATCGAGGTAACGCCCGGCGACGTCGGCCTCGACTTCGAAGACGTGAGGTTCAAGGCGTCGGATGGAGTCGTCCTGCACGGGTGGTTCATACCCGGCGGAGGTGACGCGACACTGGTCTGGTTCCACGGTAACGGGGGGAACATCAGCCACCGCGTCGGAAACATCAGAGAGCTCGTCGCGCGGCTTCAGATAAACATCTTCATCTTCGACTACCGGGGCTACGGGCGAAGTGAGGGGTCGCCCTACGAGGAGGGTACCTATCTCGACGCCGAGGGGGCCATCGCATACGTCAGTTCCCGCGACGACGTGGATCTGGACAAGTTCATCTACTTCGGGCGTTCGCTTGGGTGCACCGTTGCCGCGGAGATGGCGATCAAGCACCCTCCGCGCGCGCTCATCTGCGAGTCGGGCTTCACGTCCGTCAGGGGGATGACGAAGAAGGTGTACCCGTTCCTGCCTGGCCTCCAGCTTCTCGTGACCACCAAGTACGATACCCTCTCCAAGATCGCGAAGGTGGACGCCCCCGTGATGGTCCTGCACGGCGACAGCGACGAGATCGTGCCGTTCTCGATGAGCCGGGAGCTGTACGACGCCGCCAAGGGACCGAAGCGCTTCTACGCGATCGAGGGCGCGGGGCACAACGACACCTACCATGTCGGCGGCCCCCCCTACTTCGAGGCGCTGCGGAAGTTCGTCGACGAGGTGATGAGAGAGGAGCCCAACTAGGCCCTCCCCATCCAGCACTGTTTCCATTTGGATATGACAGCTAAGTCGAGAGGCGAGTATCCCCTCTCCCGTCGTGGGAGAGGGCTAGAGCCTGCCCCGCACTCGATGCGGGGGTGAGGGTTTTCTTCGGACAATCAGCCAAGACTATATGGAATCGGCACTAGCATGTAGGAGGACACCATGAAGATTACCGACATCAAGCCCTACCCGATCTGGGCAGGCGGACGAAACGTCCTGCTGGTCAAGGTCGAGACGGACGAAGGCATCCACGGGTGGGGGGAGTCCGGCGTTTCGAGCCGCGAGCTTGCCGTGGAAGGGGCCATGCGACATTACCGCGAGTTCCTCATCGGCATGGACCCGATGAACGCCGGGGCGCTCTGGCAGCTCATGTACCGGAGCCAGTACTTCGAGGGCGGACGCATCCTGACGGGGGCCGTCTCCGCCATCGACATCGCCCTCCACGACATCAAGGGCAAGGCGTTGGGCGTGCCCGTCTACCAGCTGCTGGGCGGGAAGCACCGCGACTTCGTGCCCGGCTTCGCGACGACGAGCCAGGGCGACAAGGACGCGTCCCTCGCTGAGGCAAAAGCCTTCGTCGATGACGGATGGCAGTGCATTCGACTGAACTGGGAGTGGTTGACGAACAGCGAAGTGCGCGTCTTCGAGCCGCGAGAGTCCATCGCCGAGACGGCAGAGTGGCTGATAGAGGCGCGTGAGGCCATCGACGACCGCATCGTCCTCGGAATCGACTACCACCACCGGCTCAGCGTGGCGGAGGCCGCCTCGTTCTGCCAGAAGATGCCGTCCGGCACGCTGGACTTCCTGGAAGAACCCATCCGCGACGAGACCCCAGCCGCCTACCGTGCCCTCCGCACGATGACGGATGTGCCGTTCGCCATCGGAGAGGAGATCTCGTCGAAGTGGCACTTTGTCCCGTATATCGAGGAGGGGCTGACGCAGTACGCGCGGCTCGACATCTGCAACATAGGAGGGTTCACCGAGGCGATGAAGGTCGCAGGCTGGTGCGAGGCACACTACATCGACCTGATGCCGCATAACCCACTCGGGCCGGTGTGCACTGCGGCGTCCGTCCATCTCGGCGCGGCCGTCCCGAACTTCTCGTGGTTGGAGTCCCGTGTCACCGCCGATGGCGCCGACCTGTTCGACGACGAAATGTTCCCCGTCAGACCGCACACGGAGCATGGCCGCTACCCCGTTCCGACCACACCCGGCCTTGGTGTCGAGGTGAACGAGGATGCCCTGAAGGGCTACGAGTTCCGCTTCTGGGAGGCCCCGCACCTGCGTCGAAAGGACGGTTCGTTAACGAACTGGTAGTTGAGCGCCGCCGCGAACGGTGTACAATGCCCCCGACGCCTAGGCCCTTGGGAGTTCCATGACGACGTTAGCCGCCATCGACGCCGGTTCCAACGCCATGCGTCTCATTATCGGCAGGGTCGGCAGGAACGGCGAGGTGGAGGTGGTGCAGAACAGTCGAGAGGCAGTGCGTCTCGGCAAGGACGTGTTCGCCGACGGTCGCATGTCCCGCAAGATCATGAAGGCGGCGACGGCGGCGTTCAGGCGGTTCCACGAGACCATCGAAGAGTGGGGTGTGGAGCACACGGTCGCCGTGGGAACGAGTGCCCTCCGCGAGGCGGAGAACCGCGACGATCTCCTCGACCGCATCCAAAGGAAGACCGGCATCGAGGTGAACGTTATCGGTGGGCTGGAGG
>JAPPDQ010000263.1 GCA_028875495.1 Chloroflexota bacterium | reverse complement strand
CCAAGAGGCTCGGAAGCAGCCCGCCAAAACCGCTAATGAGCGGGTTGATCGCGATGCGCAATGGATACTTGACAACGAGTTTCCAGGCCACGACGCCTTTGGCTCGCGCCGTCACGACATACGGCTTGGCGAGCTCGTCCAGCAGGTTGTTGCGCAGCACGCGAATCTGACCTGCGGTGCCCGCCGTTCCCAGCACCACGCCAGGTACGATGAGGTGCTGGAGCATGTCAATCACTTTGCCCACGCTCCATGGCGCATTGATGTACTGGCCTGAGAATAAGCCGCCCACACTCCACCCAAAGTAGGCGAAGAATACGTACATCATTACTAAGCCCAATAAGAAATCGGGCACAGCTAGCCCAGTGAACCCCAATAATGTGAACGCGTAGTCACCGAATGTGTGGTGTCTCACGGCAGAATAGATGCCCACCGGTAACGAGAACACCCAAATGAGGACGGCCGTGAAGGCCGCTAAGGCAATGGTGAACTGCAGTCTATCTGCAAGTAACTCCTTAATGGTTCGCTGCCGGGCGAACGATCGCCCGAAGTCGAGCTTGAAGATGATGCGAGAGATCCAGAACCAATACTGGACGAGCATCGGGCGGTTCAGGCCGTAGTAGTCGCGAATCGCGTCGGCCTCCTGCTGGCTGATCTCGTCGCCCTCAAGACGGAGCTGCTCGATATACCGGTCGACATAGTCGCCTTCAGGCAGCTGAATGATTACGAAGGTCAAGAAGGAGATGATTGCAAGAGTAAACGCGCCGAGAATAGTCCGCATGACGATCAGCGGCATCATTCCCATTTCCATGGTTACCAAGCCTCCTCGATAAAGCTATTCTCGTCGTCGTACAGCCCTTGCCAGACGCAACCGGGCAATTTGGGCCAACACTACCATATGTCTTCCTATTCGCGCAAGTCGCGCACTCCGAGCAGCCAATTCCAGGGGATAGCGAGTTGAGAGGAGGGAGAGTCACCTATAGAATTCAAGATCGGACCCATCGCCGGGACTGCATTAGCGGCCAGTGAAGGGCCGATGGAACAAAGGGTGGCAGCAGTGAGGCGCAATCGGAAGGAAAAGGACGAAGGATGGTTCGTGGAGTCGTTTGATTGATGGGTGTAAACCGTGATGAGCTCGTTGAGACATGGCTGCGGGAGGAACGGCAGCCGTTTGTCGGTTGGGACTTTTCGTACCTCGATGGCCGGATAAAGCGGGGGCGGGAGCCCTGGTCGTACCTGGGCAGGGCGGCCGAGTTGATGGACCGGTCATCGTCGGTGATCGATCTGGACACGGGCGGGGGAGAAAAGCTCTTGAGCCTGCGGGACCACTGGCCCGCGAGGGTCGTAGCGACTGAGGACTTTGCCCCTAATTTCGAGCTGGTTTGCAAGCGCCTCTCACCTTTGGGTGTCGAGGTCGTGAAGGCGGCGGTTGGGGACACCGACCCGATGCCCTTTGCTGACAACGAGTTCGATCTCGTACTGAACCGGCACGCGGACTTCAATTCCAGGGAGGTGGCGCGTGTCCTATCTCCGGGTGGTACGTTTCTGACACAGCAGGTGCATGGCATGTGGCTGTGGGACTTGCAGGCTTCCTTCGACGCGACTCCTGAGTTCCCTGACGCCACTCCAAAGAAATACGTGCCTGTTCTGAGGGAGGCCGGTCTCACCATCGTAGATGTACAGGAGTGGGAGGGCCGGATGGTGTTCGAGGACGTGGGCGCCATCGTCTACTACTTGAAGGCGATTCCCTGGGAGGTGCCGGGGTTCACGGTGAAATCGCACCTGCGGTACTTGCTTACGCTTCAGGAACGTCTTGAGGCGGGCGAGGAGCTTGGGTTCTTCGCGGCGAGGTACCTCATCGCGGCGAGAAAGGCCGGAAGGTAGATTTTCTCTTTGCGTCTCTCTGCCGGCGTAGGGGAAAACATGTATGATGAATGCCCCCTTCTCTCATCCTCACCTACGCTCGTCAGCATGGCCAGCAATCTATCGAAATATCATGTAATGCTGTATTGACACTTACATATTTGCGTTGTACAATCTTTGACGTTCACCATTATGATTCATCGGCATTAAGCCCTCTCAGGAGACCAACATGGCATCATCCGGCCACGTCATAGAGACCACCTCGCTCACTAAGCACTATGGGAGCATCGTAGCCGTCGACGGCCTATCGATGTCCGTCCCGCGGGGCCACGTCTTTGGACTGCTCGGTCCGAACGGCTCCGGCAAGACAACAACCATGAGTATGCTGCTCGGTCTCGTTCGCCCGACGGCCGGAGGTTTCAGTCTCTTCGACTCCTCCGACGGCCTCGAAGCGGCCCTGCACCGCGTCGGCGCCATCATTGAGTCCCCCTCCTTCTACCCCTACCTCACCGGACGTCAGAACCTCCTCTACTTTCAGGGCATTTCGGGTCGTGGATCGTCCGACGAAATCGACGGCCTACTTGAACGGGTAGGTCTCGAAGGCAGGGGAGACCACAAATTCCGCACCTACTCTCTCGGCATGAAGCAGCGCCTCGGACTCGCTTACGCGCTCCTCGGCGACCCTGAGCTCCTCTTCCTCGATGAGCCCACCAACGGCATGGACCCCGCCGGCATGGCGGAGGTACGCGACCTGATCCGCAGCCTCGGCACCGGCGGACGGACCGTCCTCCTGTCGAGCCACCTCCTCCACGAGGTCGAGCAGGTTTGCGACAGCGTCGCGATCCTGTCCAAGGGCAAGCTCATCGCACAGGGCAACGTTGCCGACCTGCTCCGGTCACAAGATCAGATCACACTCAAGACGACCGACAATGACAAGGCTGTCGAGGTACTCTCCGCTCTGGACTGGGTCGACGACATCAAGATCGAGGACGGAGAGGTAGTCGTGGCAGCCCCCAGCGACCGCGCCACCGAATTATCCACAACTCTTGGGCGCTCCGAAGTCTACGTCACGAACATCTCAACCGGCCAGAAGTCCCTCGAAAGCTACTTCCTAGAAGTCACTGGCGACGATGGCGAGTGACGAGATGGTGACTGTCCCAGTACCGATTGAACTCAAGGCGACCTGCACGGCCAATAACACATCATAAGGAATCCCCACATCATGCTGATTGCCCACGTACTTCGGCTTACCAACTGGGAGTGGTTCAAGCTCCGTAAGCGCTGGATGCCTTGGATTCTCCTCGGCATCGCCGTGCTTCTCGCCCAAGTTGGCTTCTGGGCCAACTACGCCGCCTACCACAATGACACCGTGCAGGAGGTCTTTAGCGGCGGATCATCTTCGTTTAGCACCACCTTTGAGAGAGATGACGAGACTTTATCGTTGACTATGTCCTGCCAAGACATTGTCAACGACCGCATGCCGCCTGAGTTCGATCAACTCACCGAAGAACAAAAGCAGATTTTCCTTAATGATACGGAGGATTTCTTCGGAGAAGGTGCATGCGACAACTTCCAAGCCGTCGATGAGTTCCGAAAAGGTTTCACGCTCCCCGACAGCATCACAGCAGCAATCGGGGGATTCTCGGCCGTTGGTCCCCTCCTGATCATGGTTCTCGCAGCCTCCGTGATGGGCAGCGAGTACGGTTGGGGCACCCTGCGCAACGTCCTCACCAGGGGCACCGGCCGCTGGCAGCTCCTATCCGCTAAGCTCCTTCTGCTCCTACGGCTGTGTTCCGACGTGCTCATCATCCTTGCCGTCCTGGCCGTCGTCTCCAGCTTCATCGCAGGCGTCATCCCACCGAGCGAGACGGGTGAGCTGGCCGATCCGGGTACATGGCTGGACATCGTTGTCGAGTACCTGAAGATCGTCTATTCGCTGCTGCCATTCATCGCGCTCAGTGTGTTCCTCACCGTGCTTACCTCGTCCACGGCCGTCGGCATAGCCGTATCCATCGGGTACTACCTCGTCGAAGCGATCCTCTCGCCGATCCTCAATCTCAACGACACGCTCTCCAACGTGACCGACTACCTCCTCGTGGCAAGCGTCAACACCTGGAACGCCGCGCCACTCGTCGAGGTGGAAGTGAATAGCGTCTCAGGGGAGCAGTCGTCCGACGCCCTCCAGGCATTCCTCGTCATCCTCGCATACACCGCCGTCCTCCTAGCAGTCTCCTTCTGGCTCTTCATGCGCCGCGACATCGCCGGCGCCAGGGGGGACTAGCCTCGGGCGAAGGGTGCCGCTGCCTTCGGGATATCTGGGAGTGACCGACAGTGAAATACGCGCTGCCATTCGCCTACGCCACGGTATGCTCGATCATCCTGCTGTCCGCCGCATGCGGAGATAACCCCGCCGAAGCACACTACAATAAGGGAGTCGCCTACGAGGCAGCGGGCGAGTACCGTCTTGCAATCCAGGAATACGACAAGGCCATCGAGCTCGATCCCAACTTCGCTGATGCCTACACCAGCAGAGGGCTTGCCTACGATAATCTAGGTGAACTCCACCGGGCAATCGAGGACTATGACAAGGCCATCGAGCTTGATTCCAATTCTGCGAGAGCTTACAACAACAGGGGACATTCCTACTACCTGCTGGAAGAATTCAGACGTGCAATCGCGGACTATGACGAGGCAATCGAGCTTAATCCCACTTCCTCTCTCTATTACAACAACAGGGGCCACGCCTACCACCTGCTTGGTGAGTACAACCGCGCGGTCGAGGACTACGACAAGGCCATCGAGCTTAATCCCGACTGGCACTGGCCCTATACCAACAAGGGAGCCATCCACTTGGCCTTGAACGAGAACCTGCGGGCGATTGAGATGAGCAGTCTTGCCATTAAACGGGATCCCAATCAGACTGCCGCATACTTCAACCGGGGAATAGCCTACGAAAAGTTAGGCGATAACTTCCTGGCGATCGTGGACTTCGACAGGGCCGTCGAACTCGATCCCGACTCTAGCTCGCCATACATTCGTAGAGGCAATTTCTATTATCGGGTGGCCGAGTACGGTAAAGCGATTAAGGACTACGACAAGGCGATCGAACTGGACCCCACCTCCAGCTCACCACGCATTGCCTCGGCAAGATACTACAGGGATCGTGCTGACGGGTACCTGTTCGAGACCCGCAAGGCAATCGAGAACTACGACAAGGCAATTTGGGACGACCCGTCCAACGCCGATGCATACAACAGCAGAGGGCATGCCTACCATCAGTTGGGTGAGTACGAAAAGGCCATTTGGGATTTCGACAAGGCCATTGAACTCAGCCCCGACACAGTGTCTGCCTATAGGAACAGGGGAAATTCCTATAAGGAGTTGGGCGACTTCCAGCGTGCAATCGGCGACTACGACAAGGCAATAGAGCTTGTGCCCACCTCCTTTGCCGCATACTTCGGCAGAGGACTTGTCTTCGGAGGCATGGGCGACCACCATCGCGCAATCGACGACCTCAACAAGGCCCTGACCCTAGCGCAGCATCCCACGCACCGGGCTGATGTCGAGGAAGTCCTGTCCGCACTGCAACAGTAGCCCCCTCCCGTTCGCTCCGCGCTTTTCTGCCCCACGCCCCACATCAGGTATACTACTCCCTAGCCAATTCTTTCTACTTTCTCGGTGTCCCATGACCACCATCACCCTCCAGACCCTGACCTCCCTGTGTCGACGCAGGGGCTTCCTCTTCCAGAGCAGCGAGATCTACGGCGGGCTCGCCAGCACCTGGGACTACGGCCCCCTCGGCGTAGAGCTCAAGAACAACGTCAAGCGCCACTGGTGGCAGACCTTCGTTTGGGGACGCCGCGACATGGTCGGCCTCGACGCCGCCATCCTCATGCACCCCGAGGTCTGGCGCGCCAGCGGCCACGTAGAGAACTTCACAGACCCTCTCGTTGACTGCCGTGACTGCAACCAGCGATTCCGCGCCGACTTGCTCGTGGGCGACGAGTGCCCCGGTTGCGACGGGCCCGGCGACTTCACCGAGGCCCGCCAGTTCAATCTCATGTTCGAGACCCACATGGGCCCCGTCCAGTCCGATGAGAACAAGGTCCATCTCCGGCCCGAAACCGCACAGGGCATCTTCGTCAACTTCGAAAACGTCCTCAACACCACCCGCCGCAAGCTCCCGTTCGGCATCGCCCAGATCGGCAAGACCTTCCGCAACGAGATCACCACCGGCAACTTCATCTTCCGCACCCGCGAGTTCGAGATCATGGAGATCGAATTTTTTGTAAAGCCGGGCGAGGACGAGGACTGGCATAAGACGTGGATCGACGACTGCATGGCCTGGTACACCGGACTCGGCGTCGACCCCGACCACCTGCGACTCCGCCCCCACGAGTCCGACGAGCTCGCCCACTATGCC
>JAPPDQ010000267.1 GCA_028875495.1 Chloroflexota bacterium | reverse complement strand
CTCTCCCGTCGTGGGAGAGGGCTAGGGTGAGGGTATTCTTGGATTACTCAGCCAAGACCATATGGAATCGGAACTAGCAGGAGACCAATGACGACAACAGAGAGAGAAGAGACAAAATTCAAGGTCGTCGGCACGCGCCCCGTGCGACACGACGGCATCGAGAAGGTCACGGGTCAGGCGCTGTTCGGCGCGGACATCGACCTGAACGGACTGCTCCACGGCAAGGTGCTGCGCAGTCCCCACGCCCACGCTCGTGTGGTGTCGATCGACACGAACCGTGCCGAGAGTCTCCCCGGCGTTCACGCGGTGATTACCGGGGACGATCTGTCGCCCGCAGGCCCGATGCAGCGCGGGGGCGGCAACAGGACGGACGCCATCCTCGCCCAAGGCAAGGTGCTGTACAAGGGCCATCCCGTTGCTGCGGTGGCCGCCAACAGCCCGCACGTCGCCGAGGAGGCGATCACGCTCATCGACGTGACCTACGAACCCCTGCCGTCCGTCACGAACGTGGAGGACGCCGTCGCGCCGAGCGCGCCCGTCCTCCACGAAGGTTGGGACGACCCTGCCAACGGGGTTCCCGGCTCGGAAATCGACTCGCCGAACGCCGCCTCGTTGGAGCGGCATGTCAGGGGCGATCTCGATGCGGGATTCGCCGAGGCCGACCTGATTGTCGAGCGCGAGTTTCGCACCAAGACGGTACATCAGGGCTACATCGAGCCGCAGAATGGCACGGCGTCGTGGTCGCCGGAAGGCCGCCTGACGATCTGGTGCAGCTCCCAGGGGCACTTCGGCATTCGTGACGCGGTGGCGGAACTGCTGGATATCCCGGTCTCGCAGCTGAAGGTCGTCCCGATGGAGATCGGCGGCGGATTCGGCGGGAAGCTGACCGCCTACCTCGAACCGCTGGCCGCCGTGCTGTCGAAGAAGTCCTTAAGGCCGGTCAAGATGACGATGACCCGCGCAGAGGTGCTGGAGGCCTCCGGCCCGACGGCGGGGAGTCACGTGAAGGTCAGGATCGGCGTGACCAACGAAGGACGGATAACCGCAGCTTCAGGAAAATTCCTGTTCGAAGGCGGGGCGTTCGGTGGCGGGCCGGTCGCCCCAGCGTGCGCCGCCATATTCGCTCCCTACAACCTCGAGAACGTCCGAATCGACGGGTACGACATCGTCACGAACAAGCCTTCAACGCGGGCCTACCGCGCTCCGGGCGCTCCGATCGTCGCGTATGCCGTGGAGTCGGTGATGGATGAGATTGCCGAGATGCTCGACATCGACCCGATGGAGTTCCGTCTGCTCAACGTCGCGCGCGAGGGGATCCGCCGGGCGGACGGCGTGATGAACGGACGCATCGGGGCGGCGGAGGTCATGGAGGCCGTTCGCTCGCATCCCCACTACGTCGCGCCCAGGGACGGCGCAAATCACGGACGTGGCGTCGCCATGGGCTTCTGCCGGAACAACACCGGCCCTGCATGCGTCATCGCCAACGTGCAGGACGACGGCAGGATCAGCCTCATCGAGGGCTCGGTCGATATCGGCGGCTCCCGGACGGTCATCGCCCAGCAACTCGCCGAGGTGCTCGGCATCCCCGTCGAGGACGTGAACCCTAGCATCGGAGACACCGACTCCATCGGCTTCACCTCCAACACCGGGGGGAGTGGCGCCGCCTTCAAGAGCGGCTGGGCCGCCCATGAGGCCGCCCGTGACATCATCGCCCAGCTGACAGAGCGAGCGGCCCTGATCTGGGACGTTTCGCCGGAACAGGTCCGGTACGAGGACGGGGGAGTTGAGCACGTCTCCGATACGGAGCTTCGCATGTCGTTCCGGGAGATTGCCGGGATGCTCCCCGACTCAGGCGGCCCTGTCGTCGGGCGGGCGAACCTCAACCCTGTCGGCCAGAGTGGGTCGTACTCAGCTAACATCGTCGACGTGGAGGTGGATCCCGATACCGGCAAGGTGGACATTCTCCGCTACACCGCCTTCCAGGACGTTGGATTCGCGATACATCCGAGCTACGTCGAGGGGCAGATACAGGGAGGCACCGCGCAGGGAGTCGGCTGGGCGCTCAACGAGGAGTACTTCATGAGCGACGACGGCGCGATGCTCAACACCAGCCTCCTCGACTACCGGATGCCGACCACCCTCGACCTTCCGATGATCGAGACGGTGCTGGTCGAGGTCAACAACCCCGGCCACCCCTTCGGCGTGCGCGGCGTCGGCGAGGCGAACATCTCTCCACCCATGGCCGCGCTCGCAAACGCCATTCACGACGCCACGGGCCTCCGGCTGAGGGAGCTTCCGATGAACCCCCAGGCCGTATCGAAGGCCATTCAAGAGAAGGCAGGTTAGAGGCATGAGATTACAAGGCAAGAAAGCGCTCATCACAGGGTCGCGGCGGGGCATCGGTAGGGCGATTGCCCTGCGCCTCGCGGAGGACGGCGCCGACATCGGCATCAACGACATCATTCGCGACGAGACGGCGGAGGAGACCCTGCAAATGGTCCGCGACCTCGGCTCGAACGTCAGCTGGCACAAGGCGAACGTCGGCAAAAGCGCCGACATCAACCGCATGATGGATGAGTTCATCGCCGAGCATGGGGGCATAGACATCCTCGTGAACAACGCCGTCGGCTCCATTAAGAACAGTTTTCTCGACATCACCGAGGAGGACTGGGACTTCGAGATCGGCAACGCGCTCAAGGGGCCGTTTCTGGCGAACCAGCGCGCCGCTCGCCAGATGATCGAGCAGGGGCGCGGCGGACGCCTCGTATCCATCGCCAGCGTCCATGCCTTCTGGGCCAAGCCGTACAACCTCGTGTACAGCATCGCAAAACAGGGCCTCATCCGCATGGCCATGAGCATGGCTGTCGATCTGGCCGGACACAACATCACCTGCAACGCCGTCGCCCCTGGCTTGATCGACTCGCGAGTGCTCCCGCCCGAACAGGAGCACCTTCGCGCAGGGCCTGAGTATGCGCCGGACGTGGCCGCCGAGATACCATTGCGAGTAGCAGGCGTCCCCAGGGACATCGCCAACGCCGTCGCGTACCTCTCCTCCGACGAAGCCCGCTACGTCAACGGGCAGTGCATCACCGTGGACGGCGGCATGACCATCGTCGGCCCGGGTCCCGGCAGTCACGACCCCGGAATCAGCAACATCTCCGCAGAGGAGATCGCCCGCACGAGGTAGACGCAGCCATCAGCAAGGTCCTCCCACTCACCGCCTTCGCCGTTGGCCTGGTTATCCTTTACTACATGTTCGAGGTGGGCTGGTTCAGTGGGCCTCTTACTGAAGAGGACTCGCCGTTCCTGCTGTACATGCTTGGCGGACTAGTCCTCTGTGTACTCTCCCTCATCGTGTGGGGCGTCCGCTCCGAGAGCAACCGTCATCGAAAGAGATGGGTGGCTCTCATCCTTGCGGCGATTCTTCTGATTATCCTCGGGGCTTGGTGGATCATCAGTCTCGGCCTGTTTATCGCCGCCATCGGACTGGCACTGCTCATCTATTCGTCGGTAAGGCTGGTGGCAACCCTTCGTTAGGGCTTGGCCGGCACCCGTCTCGTAGCTTGTCGGAAGGTGGGTGGGGTACACTGGTGCAAGCATCGAACGGAGGAATCAACAGGAATGGAACGATTGTCACTCAAAGATCTTCGTGAGCAGCTGCCGGTAACGGAGGAGGTCGGGTACTTCCAGACGGGCACTTACGGCCCGACCCTGTCGTCTGCCGTCAAGGCCGTGACGGACGCGATGGAGTACGAGGCCCTGCACGGCCCGGCGCGCCCTGACACGCGGCAGTACATCATGGAGAAGGAGGAGGCAGCCAGAGGGCATCTGGCCGACCTTCTCAACGTCAACCCCGAAGAGATCGGCATCGGCTCGAACACGACCCGCGCCATGCACAGGGTGCTCCGAAGTTTCGACTGGGGAGAGGGCGATGAGTTCGTCACGACCTCGCTGGAGCACGTCAGCACAGCGGACGCCTCGCGCGGCCTCGAACAGGAGCGGGGAGTCAACGTCACGGTCGTCGAGGTGGACGACAGCGACGCTGCGTTCATTGAGGCCCTTGACGGCGCTATCACGGAAGAGACGAAGCTCTTTCTGATTAGCCACATAGCCTCGCCCAACGGGCGCATCATGCCCGTCCGCGAGGCGGTCGACGTCGCGCACGAGAAGGGCGTTCCCGTGCTGGTGGACGCGGCGCAGTCGGTCGGGCAGATCCCGGTCGATGCGCAGGCGCTTGGCTGCGACTTCCTCATCGGGTCCGGCCCGAAGTGGCTGCTCGGACCGATGGGAAGCGGGTACGTCTGGGTCTCGCCCGACCAGTCCGACAACTTCAGGCCCTACTTCACGCCCGACGTGGGCGCGTGGTCGAAGCCGGGCGCACCCGTGGCAACTCCCACGGCGCGTTCGAGGGCAGAATTCGGAACGTACAACCACCCCCTGGTGATAGGACTCGGACAGGCCGTCAAGACGCTGATGAGCGTCGGGTTGGACACCATCAGAGACCATGCCGCTGGCCTGTCGAAAACCCTGCGTCAAGAGATGCAGGACACACCGGGAGTGAACGTGATCACCCCGTTGGAACCGGGCAAGTCGGCCGGGGTGACGACGCTTACGTTCGACGGCTACGGCGAAGAAGACATGCAGGGTCTGGTTCAATGGCTCAACGACGAGCGCAACATCCTGGTCAAGGCCCAGTGGCTGACCGCGCCGCTCCAGTTGGACAAGATCGGGATGCGGATCTCGGTCGCGGGGTTCAACACCGAGGAAGAGGTGCGCCACCTCATCGATTCGATACGGGACGGCATCCGGCGGTAGCGCCGTTACAGCTACCTTACTCGCGGCGGCCCCTGAGTCGGGGATCGAGAATGTCGCGCAGCCAGTCGCCGAGCAGGTTCGCGCCGAGCACGACCAGCATGATCGCCACCGCGGGGAAGTTCAGATGCCAGGCGAGGGTTACGTAGTCCCGTGAATCGGCGATCATCTTGCCCCAAGTGGGGACGAGGGTGTTGACGCCAAGCCCCAGGAAGCTGAGGGCAGCCTCGGTGAGGATGAGACCGCCAAATGTCAGGCTGGCGCCCACGATGGCGGGCTGTATGGCGTTGGGCATAATGTGGCGGAGCATCATGCGCAGGTCGCCCACTCCCAGCGCCCTGGCGGCGTGAACGTAGTCCCTCTCGCGGATGCTGAGCACCTCGCCTCGTATGAGTCGCGCAAAGCCCACCCAACTGCCGAGGCCGAGGAAGACGATCATCTTGGCCAACTCGTTGTGTTCGGTTGGGACGAAAGGCAACTTAAAGTCTTGAAGAAAGGCAATGACGGCGATTAGTAGCACGAGGAACGGTATAGCTGTCTGCGTGTCCGCGATGCGCATGATCACGTCGTCGACCAGCCCCCCCTTGTAGCCCGCGAGGAGGCCGAGGAAGACGCCCGACACCAACCCAATGGTCAAGGCGGAAAAGGCGATGATCAGCGACAACTGGGATCCTACGAGCATCCGGCTGAGGACATCGCGCCCCAGATTATCCGTGCCCAAGAGTCCTACGCCGTTTTCAGAGTCGGCCCACACAGGCTTCGCCAAGGGGTTCTTGAGGTCGATGGCGACAGGGTCTTTGGGCGCGAGCCAGTTCCCGAATATAGAAGCAACGACAAAGGACACCATGATGAAGATACCCACGATGCCAATGCGGTGAATCCAGATGCGACGCCAGATGCTCTTGCGAGGCGTGGAGCGGCTCCGTGATGCGGCGTCCGGTATGCCGATTGTTGCGTTCATGGTCTTCTAACTGTGTCGAATTCTTGGATCGACCATGGCGTATACCAGGTCCATGATGAGAAAGATGAGCACGGTGATCGTTCCGAACAGAAGCACGTCCAGGAAGAGGACGGGGTAGTCTCTGGCGGCGACGGCCTGGGCCATGAGATTGCCGACGCCCGGCCACGCGAACACGACCTCGACGACGACGACGGTGCCGAGCAGGTGGGGAAGTGAGGACACGACAACGGTGATGACGGAGATGCTGCCGTTCCGGAGCGCGTGCCGGAATATGACCAGACGCTGGCTCAGCCCCTTGGCCATGGCCGTGCGGATGTAGTCCTGACTGAGCGCTTCGAGCATCCCGGAGCGGCTTATCCTCGCGACCGTGGCGACAAGGCCGGTAGAAAGCGTTACCGCCGGCAGGATGATGTGCTTCCACGACCCCGTGCCGGAGGTGGGCAGCCACCCAAGATTAACGGAGAATAAGATGATGAGCATGATGGCGAGCCAGAATTGGGGCACCACGATGCCGAAGAC
>JAPPDQ010000563.1 GCA_028875495.1 Chloroflexota bacterium | reverse complement strand
GGAAGTGCCGGGTCAGGTCCTCGTCGGAATCGTTCATCGGCCTGCGCTGCGAGAGCGGCGATATCTCCCCGCCGTGCCGGAACTCGTGCACGTCGCGCTCACCGCAGCCTGGACATGGCATCAGGAATGACATTATTGTCCTTTCACGGACTCCAATGATATTCCGTCGATGGATGGAATGTCATGCCCCAGTCGAAGACCCAGCAACAGCCAGTCTTCTAACACCTCCCGCAGCTCCGTGCGGCATTGTGAGAATGTTTCCGAGTTCGCCCATACACCATGAAGTCCCGGAATTTCGCCGTAGTACGGCCTGTCGTCCGGGAGGTACTCGTACACGGCACTTTGCATCGCTGCCTTTATATACTCGGTGAGCATGGCTGTGAATGGGCTGCTTTGGGAGCTACGCGATAGCGTACATCAACGAGTTTGGAAACTAGAAGAGGTCGGAAGAAAGGAGGAAAAGCCTGCGGCGTCTAGTCGCTCGCTCAATCGAGCCAACCTGGAGCCCCGCCCGGAGTCACTGGATCGTCTTGATGTACTCGACCAGTGCGTTTATCTCGTCGTCGGAGAGGAAATCGTACGGCGTCATGGCGTTGTCGTAGCCGGCCACGATTTTCAGCGACGGGTTGCGAATCGACTCGGCTATGTACGCTTCGTCGACGACCAGAGAAGAACCGTCAGTCATCGCCTCGGTACGCCCGAAGAGGCCCAGCCAACTGGGACCGACGAGCTTCGTGCCGTCGATCGAGTGGCAGGCACTGCATGCGTTTCGCTCAGCTACGATCTCGCCCGCCGCGACCGGATCGGAGAAATCAATTTCCGCCAGGCCCGTATCAGGAGGGGGAGCGCCTATGGCCTCGGCCACGGTGTCCTGCAGTTCCACGCTTGCGGCCATCGGGATGGGGGGAGAGATGCCTTCAGCTTTGAAGTCCGACATTTCGCTGGCGGTACAGGCTGCGAGCATCGTCACGACGACGACGATGAGCAGCATGAATCGAGGTATGTGCATAGTTGGAAAGGTTATCCGAGGCGCGTGTTCATCAATCTCGAACATATCCTAGCAGTTTTGCCACGCAAGGGTCAATGAGGTTCGGTTGGGAGTCCAGAGGCGTGGTTTGGCGGGCTCCATCGAGGCCGGTTTCGTGTCATACGACTGACTTGGTTGTTGCCACCCGTCCCCTCGCGTGATACCTTGAAATTCCGAAGTCAACCCTCCGTCCCTCAGATCGACCACTCCAAAAGAACACACAGCACAGCACCGCAACCATCCCCCATGCTGACCGACAGTCACGAACCGCCCGCGCAAGAAACGAGCACGCAGGCCGATAGCCAATCCGGTAGCGGCCCCACCTCGCTATTCCGCGACAAGATACTCATCGGTACCGTGGTCGGCGCTTTCGTACTCGATCAGGTGTCGAAGAGGCTCATAACCTCGTGGTTGGACCTGGGTGAGTCGTGGCCGAGCGAGGGGTTCTTCCGCATCACGTACGGGACGAACTCAGGCACCGCCTTCGGCCTCTTCCCCAACCACACGACGCTACTCATCGTCGTGTCGCTGGTGGCCATCGGGTTCCTGTTCTACTTCTACCGCGCCCACGCCATGCCGAGCTTGCTGCTGCGGTTCGCAATCGGCCTTCAACTGGGAGGAGCGTTCGGCAACCTCATCGACCGGGTGCTCAACGGCAAGGTCGTCGACTTCATCGACGTTGGCCCCTGGCCGATCTTCAACCTCGCGGACTCGTCGATCGTCGTCGGGATATTCATCCTCATGGCGGTCTTCCTCCTGACCAAGGAGTCGACGGAAGAGCGGCAAACCGCCCCCGCGACGCCGGAGAACGAGTCCCAAGACCCTCAGGCCTCCATTCCGGCCTCGGCGCAGGATGAATGACCGAGTCGAGTATCCTGTCGAGACCGGTGGCGAGCGCCTCGACGTCTTTCTCGCGGACCGACGCTCCGACCTTTCCCGCTCCCGAATTCGCAAGCTGATCGACGACGGGCACGTGACCGTGGACGGTCGTCCCGGCAAAGCCTCGACGCGGCTTGCCGCCGGTCAGAGAGTCACCCTCGGAGTCCCGTCGCCCTCCAGTGCTGAGCTCCATCCGTGGGAAGTTCCGCTTTCCGTCGTGTTCGAGGACGAAGACCTCATCGTCATCGACAAGCCCGCCGGTATGACCGTACATCCCGCGCCGGGAAATGAAGATCACACCCTCGCCAATGCCATCCTCGCCCATGCTCCCGACATCGAGGGCATCGGCGGCGAGCGCCGTCCGGGAATCGTACACCGCCTCGATAAGGACACGTCGGGCCTGATCGTCGTCGCCAAGAACGAGCGAGCCCACGCACACCTGTCCGACCAGTTCAAGAGCAGGGAAGTAAGCAAGGTCTACCTCGCGCTCGTCGTCGGCCATCCGAGTCCGCCGGAAGCCGACATAGACGCTCCAATCGGCAGACACCCGCACGACCGGCAGCGAATGGCCATCGTCTCTACGGGCCGCCCTGCGATCACCCGGTATCTTGTCGTCACCTCGTACAGTCGGTCAACCCTCGTCGAGGCGCGTCCTCGGACCGGTCGCACACACCAGATCCGCGTTCACCTCTCGTCGGTCGGGCATCCGGTCGTGGGAGATACGACGTACGGGCGTCCAGCCGAGGACCTGTCACGTCAGTTCCTTCATGCCTTCCGGCTGGGATTCATACATCCGGGGAGCGGGGAGAATATCCGGTTCACCGCGGATCTGCCCAACGATCTGCGTTCTTACCTCGACCGGCTCGTGCCAGCGTGACAAGCTGTCCTGATGGGGCGGGATGAACCGAGAAGGTAACGCCACTGCGCGAGAAAGGCCGACGGGGTTAGTCGGCGCTCCTCTTCGTCCACTCGCCCTTGGCTGCCGTAAGGCCGAATATCGCTGTCGCCACGAGGGCCATGATGGGGCCCGTTGGCATATTGGCGTGGAATGACAGGTACATCCCGACGATCGCGGAAAGGACGCCGATCAACGCGCCTACGAGCATGACCCCGACGAATCGCCTCGCGAGAAGAAACCCGGTCGCCGCCGGCGTGATGAGCATGGCCATGACGAGGACGATTCCTGCTGCCTGGATGCTGATGACGATGACCAGAGCGAGGAGGGCGAGCAGGACGTATTCGATGAAGCGAACCTTGATGCCCACCACCTCTGCGCCGACCGGATCGAAAGTCGTGTACACGAGGTGACGGTGGAAGACGTACAGCCCGGCAATCACCAGCACTGCCAGCCCCAAGGACAGATATACCTCACCCTCGCTTACTCCCAGTATTTCCCCAATCAGAAGGTCCTCGATATTTGGAGCTTGGGTGTTGCGAAGTTCGAGGAAGGTGTTGATGTAGAAGGGGCTGGAGAGCATCACGAGTCCGAGCGCGAACATCCCAGCGAAGACGATGCCGATGGATGTGTCTTCGCTGCTGCCCGTGCGCCGGCTGATGAAGCCCATGAGCAGCGCGATTGCAACGCCGGTCGGCACGGCGGCGATGAGAGCGGTGCCGGTCGCCAGCAGGCCGACTCCCATACCCGGCAGAACGGAATGGGCGAGGGCGTCTCCCATGAATGCCCGTCCGCGCGCGACCACGTACGCTCCGATGACGGGACACATGACGCCGACGAGGATGGACACGATCAGCGCCCGCTGCATGAAGTCGTACCGCAGAGGCGCGAAGAAAAGCTCAGCTATGTCGGGCATCAGTGCTCGTGTCCGTTGTGCTCGTCATGGTCATGCGGGTCGACGTGGTGGTGGGCGAACTCGAGCCCGTGCGAACCGTAGAGTTCCTCCAACACCTCGGGGGTGAACGCTTCCTCCGGCGGGCCGTACGCGCACATGTGGTGATTGATGCAGAGTATCCGGTCGAAACGTTCGGCGATGTTGGTCAGATCGTGAGTCGAGATGATGACGATCTTGCCCTCGTTACGGAGGGACTGGAGGACGACGATGATGTCCTCCTGGGCCGCGAGGTCGACCCCGCTGAAGGCCTCGTCCATGAGGATGATGCTGGCCTCTTGGGCCAGCGCGCGGGCTATGAAGACTCGCTGTCGTTGACCGCTCGACAACCGGTCTACGAGGGCGGTGCGCTCATCCCAGAGATTCACTCGTTCCAGGCAATCCTGGACCATCTCCTTATCTTGCCTGCTGGGACGTTGGAACCAACCGATGTTGTTGCCTCGTCCCATCATGACCACGTCATGGATGGTGGCGGGAAAGCGCCAGTTGATGCTGTCGCGCTGTGGGACGTACGCCAGCGCCCCGTTTCTCTCGATGCCCCGCACGTTCAGCGAGCCGTTCGCTACCGGCAGCAGGCCCGCAATGGCATCGAAAAGTGTGCTCTTGCCAGCGCCGTTCGGCCCCAGAATGCCCATCAAGGTGCCGGGACCGACATCGAAGGTGATGCCGGTTAGCGCGACGTGTCCGCCACGCTCGACGCTCATATCCTCAACGGTAATGCTGGGTTCGGAGATGCTCATGGTAATTCCCAGTCCATTAAGCATCCGGGTGCAGAGACCCTCTGCACCCGGCGCGCCCGGATACTACCACATTATTGTGTTGGTGATACGGCGTCTACTTTAGCCCCTCGACTATTCGCTCGACGTTGGTGCGAATCATGCCAATGTACGTTTCCGCTCCGCTCCCGTCGGGACCGAGTGAGCCGGAGTAGAGCCTGACCAGTTCAGCGCCCGATTCCTTCGCCACGGCGCTGGCCAAGCGCTCGCTGACCGTGGTCTCGCCGAATACCACCGGGACGCCTTCCTCCTTGACTTCCTCCACCAGATCCGCCAGATCTCCCGCCGAGGGCTCGACGTCCGTGGTGATCGAGAGGACGACGCCGATGACCTCGAACCCGTACAGGTTGGCGAAGTACCCGAAGCTGTCGTGTGAAGTTACGAGGAGTCTATTTTCCTCCGGTACCGCGCTGACCTGTTGCTCCGTCCATGAGTGCAACTCGTCCAGTTTAGCGTTGTAGGCGGTGGCGTTGGCCCAGAACATATCGCCGCGGTCCGGATCGAGTACGGAGAGACGGGCGGCAATGTCATTGACCACGAGCTTCACGCGAACGGGGTCGAACCAGTAGTGGGGGTCTTCCAGGCCGTGACCGTGGTCCGCATGATCGTGCTCACCTTCTTCGGTAAGACCTTCAATCGCCTCTATCGCGTCTTCGGCCTTCAAGTCGCCGGTTTCGACCTGTTCGATTATTTCCATGACCATTGCGGGTAGCTCTTCCTCGCCCTCATGGTGGTGTTCTTCTTCGTCCTCGTGGTGCTCGTCTTCCTCTTCTTCACCCTCGTGGTCCTCGTCCTTCTTCTCTTCCTCTTCACCCTCATGATGGTGTTCGTCTTCTTCCTCTTCACCCTCATGATGGTGACCTTCTTCGGCTGCCTCAAGCAGTTCCTCGATTTCCTTGAGGCCCTTCATCGCGTCGATCTCGCCGTCTTCCACTTCATGCACCACATGGCTGATCTCTTCCAGCAGCTCGACCTCGTCGGCGTGGCCTTCGGCGAACTCTATCGGATCGACGATTTCACCCGTCTCGACGATGGACTCCGGATCCGCCGCGGCGTTCTCCAGAAGGTCGTGTAACCACCCTCCCTCCATGCCGAGTCCTATGCTGAGCACAACGTCGGCGTCGGTGATCCTCGCCACGTCTCTGGCACCCGGCTGGAACGTGTGCGGATCGCCGCCTATCGGCAGAAGGCTAAACACTTCTACGCCGTCGCCGCCCACGTTTTCCACCCAGTCGGCAACGATGTTGGATGTCGTCACCACTTCGATTGGAGGCTTGTCGGCCGGCGCCGCGGGAGGAGCAGGGCTTGTCTGGGATTGAGTGGTCTGTGCCGGCTCGGAGTCCTCATCGTCCGATGAGCACGCCGCGATAGACAGCATGAGGACGACCCCGATAATAAGTATTCCGATGAACGGGTTGACTGTGAGTCCTTTAATGGCATTCAGTCTCAATTGCATTGCCTTTCCACTCCTGAACTTGGTGCACTGCGTAGTTCGGGGCTATGCTTATCGGTCGAATCGCCTTGACCGAGTGGTCACAAGGTTCGCTCACTCTACCATGTAGTGAAATTTTATACCAAGTGTTGAATCGACTCAAAGTCGTTCGTAGATTGAGGGGAATGGAGACCCTAAACGCTGACGTTATCGAGGCAGCGATCGCAGGTAACGTAGAACTCCATGCGGTGCCCGACGATCTCGCCGGGGATGTCGCCTCCGATGGCCCGGAGCAGCCGTTCCACCGTTGCCGCTCGGAACTCACCGACATTGCCGCACTTGATGCAGACGGTGTGGTG
>JAPPDQ010000426.1 GCA_028875495.1 Chloroflexota bacterium | reverse complement strand
GATCAGTCGAACTCGGCCTTCATTCTCTCTGCTAGTTGCGGCTGGGCCTCCACCTCCACGGGCCAAACCGATGTCGCGCACATGGGCGTCCCCCAGCCGGCGCTGGCCGAGGGGAGCCCGCTTGGAGGGGCTCGCCAACCGCCCTTGACTAGGCGCGCAGGGGCGCAGAGAGTTCTCGTACTCCCCCGGAAGGATGGAACCATCCACCGGAAGGAAGGCCTTGGAGGTGATCCGAGGCCATCTCCGACCGCAACCGGCAAGTCCCCTTCATCCGCGCTTCCCAACAGAATCATGTCTCGACTCGGCCAAGGCGATCTACATTTCCGCAACTACGGGGTGGGCACCGTCTGGGTGAGCAGCGTGGCGGCTGATGTCGCGCTCCAGCCGCGCATCGCGCTTTCGGCAGGGTGTCAGGTGCAGGATATACCGGCGAACGAGGAGTTCCCCACGGGTGTGGTCGGGTTCGCCATCGCGGCCCTCGGCGGCCAGCTGCGTTGGCAAACCGAAACCGGCCCCGTGGTCGGCGACCTGTCCGTCCCGAAGGGCCTCCAGCACTTCCGGTCGACGAACCACGCATACGAACATACCTTCACGATGTGCTGCGATGTGTCGCACAATGCACTTAGCCGCCTAGAGGCCGAACGGGGCGGCGCACCCCCAATCTTCTGGATGGACCTGGTGGGCTCGTGGGCCATCGATGGAAGCATCCAACCCATCTACCACAGCCCTTGGCGATTCGAAGTGCCCACGGACATGTGGATCGCGTTCCTGTCGGCGTCCGGCTATGAGGACTTCGAAGTCGTCGAGTTGCGCCGTGTTCTGAGGCAAGGCGGGAGCCTACAACGCGCGGTTGACTACCTCAACGCGGCCCGTAGACTCGTATCGAGCGACCCGCCCAAAGCGGTCGGGGTCTGTCGCATGCTGGTCGAGGCTTTGGACAAGCGCCTGAGAGATCAGGAGTATGGAACGCTCACCGCCCATCTCACGGCCTGCACCGACGAACTTCGCGGCGAGCAATACGGGCGCATCGTTGCGGCCGTCAAGCAATTGGCCAGCATGAACCACCACGATTTCGGCCGGGACAGCGTCTTCACTCGCCCCGAAGCGCTCGCGCTCGTTCGGCACTGCGAAGCGTTGCTTCTCATGGTGGGCGAGCTGACACAACAGCTGGGGACAGGCTCGGAAGACGGTGACCGAGGATAGGTTGCCGCGTCGATCCGGCGGTCCGCCCACGGGGGTGGGAATCACGGTTCAGCCCGGCGAACGTCCGATCAAGGTGTTTGTCTCAAGCGTGATGCGACCTGAGTTCGAGGAAGTTCGCAACGAGACGGTCGGAACGCTGGACGCGATTCCGGAGATCGTGCCGTGGGCGTTCGAATACACACCTGGCAGTTCGGAGCCGGTCGACCAAGCATACCTCCGACATGTGCGGGAGGCAGATTTCGTTGTCTGGCTGGTCACCGCCACGACTACTGAACCAGTATCCGACGAGGTTAAAGAGGCTATCGCAGCCAGTCGGAAACTGTGGATCGTGATTATCGATCCCCAAAGCGAGTGGTCGGATGCCACCACGTCGCTGGTTGATCACGCGCGTCGCCATGCTAAATGGATCGAGCCCACCCGTTGCGGTGGGCTTCGAACCGCCCTCCAAATGACGTGGGAGGACGAGGTCATTCGTAGCGTTCGCGGCATCCCTAGCAAGGGGCGCGTGGCCAAGCTGGAGTCAATGGCTAGCGCCTCGCGAGCCCGTTGCATTGCGCGATGGCAAGCAGCGGGAGTGCCACGCGAGATTGCCCTTAGGATGTTGGAACAGACAGACGTTGGTAGCGCACCGCCAGCACTCCTTCCCACGCGCAGCCATCCCGTCTCCCTGCTCACCGGAGACTTCGGGATCGGCAAGTCACTTGCGGCGGAAAGAGCACTACAAGCCGCCATCGCCGCGTCGCAGGAACGGCAGGCCACGGCCATTCCAGTGTTTGTCCCAGCTGACGAGCTTGTAGGACCCCTTGAAGCTGCGGTTCGCCAGCGCGCGACCGAGCTTGGTGACCCTCGGACTGAAGGAGTGTTCTTGGTCGTCGACGGGCTCGAGCAAGCGGGGGTTGGTGACGCCCTAAGGATTCTGAACCAGACCCGGGCTCTTGTGGAGACCTGGCCGAGTACACTCGCGCTGGTGACCAGTCGAACGCTACCCATCGCAACACCCATTGAGGAAGCACGACCGCTACCGCCACTATCCGATCAGGCTGTGCAAGATCTCATTGCGCGTGTCTCTGGACGACCTGTCACACCAGCGCTTGCCCACGGCTGGCCCAAACCCGTGCAGGAAGCGATCGATCGTCCTTTGTTCGCTATTCTCCTGGGCGGTTACTTGCGTGAGCAGACCCCGGTGCTGCCCCGCTCTCAGGCCGACCTAATCAGCCAGCTTGTAGACAGATCTCTGCAGGCAGCGGGTCTTCTAGACCGCGAGGCTCGGCCCGTCCTCGGGCAGCTAGCGGTTGCCATCACACGGCGAGGTGGTGGCAGTATTCAAGCCAACGAGGTCGGTGATCCTGACGCATTGCAGGATCTCGCAAGCGCTGGCCTTGTGGTGATGCACGATAGCTTGGTGAGGTTTCCGCTCCCGATTCTGCTACAGTGGTTTTCAGCGCATGCCTTGGGAGAAGGACTCGTTTCGCTGTCTGAGATTGCTCGCTCTGGACCGATGCTCGATAGGTGGCGGTATGCGCTCGTAATCGCGGCTGGTCTCTTCGATCACAAGAGGGCTACCAATGTTCTGGCTCCACTCGCCCGTACACATCCCGGTTTCGTTTCTCAGATCGTCAATGAAGGGTTGGCTGAATGGGGCCTGGACGATACCGTACCTGCGCCCACTGGCACTGAGGCCGCGGATCGCATTCGTCAAGCGATGGATGCCTATGTGACCGGTCTCGGCCCGTTAGCCAAGCTGATAGCGCCTCTCCAGCCTTCGGGCGACCTCCTTCCTGTTGCGGCACGAAGCTCAGGCCCCCACCTGACAGTTGGATGGTACCGTGGCCGCGACGTTCGCCCAACCGTTAGCGAACTTCCTCGAGGTTTCTCGATTCTCTCGGCATCACCGGAGTGGACGATGTGCCGGCAGGCCCGTCCGGGGCGCCACTCGGCTTGGGCTTGGCGCTGGGCTTTGGAGATCCTCACGGACGGAATGCTTGAGTTGCTGAACAGCCGGCGATTGCGATCCACAGCGGTTGCGTCGCGACGCGAGGAGGCATGGTATGGTGCCCTGGCTCTCCTTGATCGCGGCCACCACTACGCTGGACCGATCGCGCTACAGGACTTGAAGCGACTGTTGTCGCTGCTGGGACGCTCAGGGGACCTGTTGATCGATCGCAACTGGTACGACCGTGCGCTGATCTGGTCTGCTGTGGATGAGGCCACAGCGGCCGGCTCTTCTGAATTGCCGATTCCCCACCCAGGACCGGACAGGCCACAAGGGCAGTCGGTCTGGTCGCCTTACTCTGACGCTCAGCTACTCCAGCGAACCAGGAGCGTGTTCCGCTCCGCCTTGGAGATCTATGAGTCCATCGTGGCGGAGTGGTTCCCCTCATTCCGTGACCGCCTTTCCACGTCTGTTCTCCTTCCTGCGGTGCTCGAGGGCTACCTCTCACCGCCGGAATCGTCCAAAGAGGGATTGGCAGGGGCTCCCGGAATGACATGGCGCTTTCGGGCCCTTCCGGTGGGGCAAGCTAGCCGAGTTGATATTCGCCTAGTGGCGGAGTCGGAGCCTTGGCGCTTCGATTGGTCAGAATCGGAGGCTGATCTTGCACGGCTTCGCAGGTTGCGTCCCGACGCTGCTGAGTGGGTGTACTACACTGAGGTGGACGAGATGCTACACCACCTGTTTCAGGAAACGCCTGCTCGGAAACTCGCCTACCGTTGGCTATCCCATGATCTTGCCCGGATCGGGTGGCTTGAGCGCGGAACCTATTGACCACAATTATCTCGGGAGGCAGGTTGCTCCCACAACGCATCGCCGGAACGCCGCACCTCGGTTGCGCTTCCAAACACGCCGCCGGGCACTGGCGCCGTGCATGCAGGCACACACGTGCCTTGGTCACGGCGAGCGTCGGCAATTGGGACCCCGCTATGCGCAAGTGCCTCGGTTAGCGACCACGCTTGGAGTTGAGACCTCGACTGGAAAGACGCAGGTCTGTCACAGCCGCCCCACTGCATCGTCGCCCCTCAACACTCTCGTCTTCCGCCAGGCCAAGAACTCTTCCTTGAGCACTTTGGCGCGTCCATTCACCGCCTTTCGCTCCACGGACGCCTGTGTGACATGTATGTTAAATTCGACCAAATACTGATACTGTCCGTCATACCCCAATCCCTTCTTCACCTGTTCTCCTAGCCGTTCCAACCACGTCTCCACGAAGTTGGCCAGGTCGGTCGTATCGAAGTCTTCTTCCTCCCATAGATCGTACGCCAGCACGACCACCGAAAGCGCCATCGCCTGGCTTCGAAAGACACCTGGGTCTTCGAATGCCGCATTCAGGCCATCCAACACTTCCGTGAGTTTCCCGATCCATTGCCTCGCCCGATCGGTCAAGCGAGCGTGCCTCTTGAACAGGTGTTGCAGATCTCCATATCTCATCCTTACCAGTCGGTCTTCAACATCTCCATCCGACGCCGACTCGATCGCAAACACTTGGGTCACTATCTGCGCCGCCAATTGCGCCTTCGCGAATCGGCGCGTCCTGATCCCGACGGACCTCAGGAATGAATGCTCCGCAAGCTCATCGAAACACACGTCCCGGAGATCGCCCATCATTGCGTGCAGCTTCTCACCCGAATTGATCAGGGTCCCCAGATTCAGTCTTGTGAATTGCAAATTAAATTCCACATCGGCGAGGCTGTCGCTCAACAATACGACCGTCATTGGGTACGTCAGCAACGTCTTCAGGAACTCGCGAGCGGTTGCTGCATCGGGGGCGGTGCTCCCGCTGAGTCCCTGAATCTCACGATAGGTCATGCCCGACAGCGTTTCGAACGGATGACCATCTCGGCCGTAGACTTCGTCTTCGCTGTTCAGCTCATTCATCACCTGGAACTGGAAGCCATTGTCTCTCCTATCTGCTTCGTTCTGGTCCAGAAACGACATGATCGCGCCGATTCTCTGCCTGCCATCGACGCACTCGACCGATTCCTCATCGCGGTTGCCATAGAAGTAGAATGCAGCGATGTCGAACTTTCTCAGCATCGAGTCGATCAGTCGCTGCTTTGCCGCGCGCGACCACACGGTGGGCTCCCTTTGATACGCCGGAAAACTGATCGTTCCGAACCGTGCGCTCAGTTGCTCTACGGTCCACGGCGACACCATCTTTCGCATGACCCTACATCTCCTCCCACAGCTCGCGGAACGTCCCGGTCCGTGTATCGATCGATATCACATCCCGCTGCAGCGTGTCGGCCTTCTGTTGCAGCCAGGCGAGAAACCAATTGGGCTCGTCGTCCGGCGCCGGATCGAGTTCGGACAGCAGTTCGTCATCAATTGCCGAGCGGATGTCCAGGTACGGATAGGCTTCCTTGAGTTCTTTGGCTCGAGCTGGAGAATCAATCACTTCCACGCGATACGGATCGGGCGAAGTATCCGCCCTTGAATGGCGCGTTGTGAACAGGAGGGAAATGAGGTCCCAATCGTTCCCGCTAAGCTTGCATCCGACGATCCTCAGGACGTCACATTGAAGTAGCTCTCGGGCGATGCCCCACAGCAGGTTGAACGGATAGCGCTTCTTGGCCTTTTCGATACCCGGTGGTATCCAAAGTGGTGTCGTGCTTGCGTCGTCCTGGTATGTGATGGGCCACGTGTCGTTCCAGTAGAACGACCCATGGAGTTTCACCAGCTTGATCTTCTTCTTGCCGGAGGTCGATCCGTTGCCATGTCCGTCGATACCGAAGTCGACCCAATAGCCGGTGGCCTCAGCCGCGGCCTCAATGTAGTTGTCGTAGTTGATGGTCAGGATGGCCTGGAGTTCCTCCGGACAGTCCTCGACGTTGTACATGTCCAAGAGCATGGCGTAGAGTGCGGAAGGCTCATCGGCGAGTTCTGTCTGGATGTCGGCGAATCTATTGCGGAGGACTGCCTCGAACTGCAGCCGCAACTCCGCCGAGAAACGTCTGTGGACCGCGGAAGGCGATTCATCCAGAAACGTCATGATGTGTTCGTAGTCGGTATGGTCGCCTATGAGATCATTGGTAAGGTCATCCAGCAGTTCTCGGTCCGCATCTTCCCGAGAGGGTACGAAATCCCGGCTCGCCCGCTCCATCGGATCGTTCAGATCCCGCCCTAGAATGCCGGACGGC
>JAPPDQ010000189.1 GCA_028875495.1 Chloroflexota bacterium | reverse complement strand
TATCTTAGCGTAGAAGGTGTCGTTTGCGAGATCGGACACGATGATGTGGTCAACGGTTGCCCCAAGAGTGGCGATGACGGAACTCAGCAGGTCGTGGGTCATAGGCCGGGCCGAACTGTACTCCTGGAGCTTCATCGCTATCGCGTCCGCCTCGGAGGGGCCGATCCAGATCGGCAGATAGCGATTGGACTCCTTGACGCGCAGGATCACGACACGCTGGTAGTTGAGCAGACTAACCCGGATGCTCTCTATATTCATTTCCAGCATTGCGCGCCTCCCTACCCACCTTTGCCCCATTGTAATTCGCCGTTCTTTCCAGTGTCAACGAAGGGTAGATTGGGGTTTCGCCTGCTTTCTTGGGGTTTGGGTATCGCATGGAATCGACAATGTTCCCCAATCATGTCGAGTCCGTCGGAGCGGAACTGCCGAAGCTGGACATACGCACTTTGCGGGCCTGACGGCCTGTTGGTATGATATCGAAAGACGTAACCGTGAGCCGCGAGCGGACGTTGTATCGGGTGTGTCTTGACGGCCCGTCCACACGAAAGGCTGCCAATGGCTTCGGATGAACGAAATCCACCTATAGCACCGCCTTCGTATAGCACTATGAGGGGGAACGCAAAGGACTCTTCAGTCTCGTCTACCAAAGATGAGGCCCAAATCGCATTGGAAGACGAAAAGCTGCTCCGCCTCATAGCTAATGGAGATTGTAACGCGTTGGAGGTGCTGTACGACCGATACGCTGGCGGGATCTATTCGCTCGCGCATCACATGCTGCAGGAACGGGGCGCCGCCGAAGAGGTGACGCAGGACACGTTTTTCAACGTGTGGCGCAGAGCGTCGACCTACAACGTGAGGCGCGGGAAGGTCGCTGGCTGGCTCTACTCAATAGGACACCATCGCATCATCGACGAGTTGCGAAAACGTAGGCGGCAAGAGTCGATGATCTACGTTCCCGATGTCGAGGCCGTCCACACACAAGAGGATGAATCGGCTGACCCGAACACTTACGCCGAGCAGCGAATGCAGGGAAGCCGAGTTAGGGAGGCACTGGAGGCCTTGAGGCCGGAACTGAAATCGGTGGTTGTACTGGCATATTTCGGCGGGCTGACCCAGTCGGAGATCGCGAAAAAACTCAATCAGCCATTGGGAACGGTGAAGACAAGAACGAGATTGGCGCTCAAAGCCCTGCGGGAGAACTTGGGGCCGCAGGCCCGCAAATGGTTGGACGGCTGATGATGGACTGCACCAAGATTGAACAGATGCTTCCGGCCTATACGCTGGGTTCACTGGCGGAGTCTGAGACGGCCGTCTTCACCGCACATATCGACGGATGCGCGTCCTGTGCGGTAAAGGTTCGCGAAGCCGGGGACACGCTCGTCAATCTGGCCCGGATGGTTCCTCAGAAGCATCCTTCCAAGAGGGTTAAGGACGGGATCTTCGCGCGGATTGATCAAGTGGGGCAGCAGGAGACGCAGCCCCCTCGGCCCTGGTAGGACTTTGTGCGATCACTGGGACGACAGTTCGCATTGACTCCCGGCACATCGCTTGCGGTGGTGTTCCTGGTCGCCGCAGTGATTGTCGGCTATTGGACCAGCCGGAACCTGCATGACCTTCAAGACCTCAGAGGCGACATCGAGCAACGGATGGAGAGTGTAGCGCAGCAGCAGAAAGACCTGAGGGAGGGCATCGAGCAGCAGCACAGGCTCATTGAAACGATTGCGACCGACCCAAACGTGACGGTAAAGCGGCTCTCTGCAAACCTCCCGACCGTGCCCCTGCCCGGGCATGAGTCGCCGAGTGGAGTGATCGTCATTTCGGCGAAGGAAAGCACGGTCACAATCGCTGCCATGCACCTTCCCCAGCTGCCCAGGAATCAGGCCTACCACGTCTGGCTCATCAAGCACGGTGGGCAGGAGGTCAGGACCGCAACGCTGACCGTCGATTCGACGGGTGCAGGCCATGCCGAAGTCGCCATCGATGCGCCGCTGGAAGAGTTCCGCGCCATTCTCATCACGATCGATGACGTGAATGCAGGCCCCGGGAGCGTCGGAAACAGCGCCTTGCGCGGAGATTTGTAGTACTCTCAAACCTGTCGTAGAATACGCCGATAGAGTCTACCCTTACGCCTTCGCTTGTGGTAGGCTATTCGCCGTGGGAGCAAATGCTTCCTCTGAACGACTCTGTTCATCACAGGAGGAATAGACAATATGAAGTCTAGGATAATCGCTTTACTTGCCCTGTTTTCGCTCCTTCTGGCTCTTCCGGTCGGCACGGGGCTGGCCCAGAGCGAATTCGAAGGTACGGGGGTGATATTTGATGACGCTGCGATGAGCGATGCCATCGCTATCAACATGTCGAATGTCCCCGCTCCCTCCAGCGGTACCGAACTGGTTGCCTGGCTCATCCCAGACTATGAGGCTTGGCTCGTCGACGAGGCACCCTGGCTGAGCCTGGGGCCGATGGAGTTATCGGGCGGCTCAGTCTCCCATACATTCGACAGCAATTCACCGCGCTACACGGGCGAAAACCTGATCACCGCCTACGGCCTCCTTGTGATTACGGAAGAGACCGCCGGAGCAGACCCCGACGCGCCCGCAGGTTCTCCGGTGTACCACTTCGAGCAACCTGCCGCCGCATTGGCGCAAATCCGGAATCTCCTTGCCGGCTCCCCGGAGGGGATCTTGGCCAATGCCATGGGACAGTTGGAGATTGCCCGCAACGAGGCTACTCTCGGAAAACTTGAGACCACGGCTGATGGGGCAAAGGCGCGCGGACAGCGTGTGTTGGACGTTATCGAGGGCGCTGACGGCGTGATGTCGTATCTCGCGGACACTCAGCAGATCGGGTTCGCCAGGCAGGCGGCCCCGGATTCAGAGGCCATTGCCGAACACGGCGCTCTGGCGGAAGTCACCGCCGCAAACACCACGAATTTCGTGAATCTCGCGGTTGAACGAATTCAGTCTCTCGTCCTTCCTGCGGCCAACCAGGGCGATGCCACAAGGCACATGGCCAACATCGAGGGCCTGATGAACAACGCCCTGACCGGTCTCGACGCCAACGGTGACGGGACGAAGGAGGCCGTCGCAGGCGAGGCAGGGCTGGATGAAACGTATCGGCAGGTCCAGATGATGGCCACCTACTCGATCCAGATGGGTGGACCTCCGACGCCGACACCCACGCCGACACCCACGCCCACGCCGACACCCACGCCCACGCCGGTACCACCCACACCGACGCCCACGCCGGAACCGCCAGCCACGGGCGACATGAGCGTGCCCGCGCTGACACAGTTGGCGTTGCTGCTCGGAGGCATCCTGCTCATCGGTGGAGCCTTCATCTTCGTAGCGACGCGCAAGGAAGAGGGTCAGGCATAGCGAATAGCAATCCGTAAGACTCGCTAGCGAAAGGCCCCGTCGCTCACGCAGTGACGGGGCCTTGATGTATAACTTGAAGCAGGAACGTTCGTCGACACGAGAGATTCGGGAAAACAAGATGAACGAAACCATACGCCTAAACGTGGATGCGGGCCCGAAAAAACCCGTCGTGTGCGACATCTGCGGCGCAAGTATGATTGGTGTTCACTGCAAGCTGCGTTGTCTCTCATGCGGATTCACTAGAGACTGCTCCGATCCTTAGGGCCATGTCCATCGACCGATTTCATTGCGTATTGCTGATAGCGGTCGCGGTTGTCATCGCAGCGTGCGGGCAAAGCAATGCCGAGCCCACTCCCTCCCCCACTGCGACTCCGCTCCCACCCGACCCAAAGGAGATACTCGAACGCTCAGGGCGGGTGATGGCCTCCCTGGACACGTTCAACTTCCGCATGTACCACGACGTCGGGAGCCTCGAAATTCTTGAGGGGCTGCTCATTGAGAAGGTGAGCGGCAAGATCGTGAACCCGGATAGACTCTCTATGGAGTTCTCCGGCAGCTTCGGCGGTGGGTTTGCGATCAAGTCCGAGGTCATTACCGTCGGCGACCAGACTTACATGACGAACCCGCTCACGGGCAATTGGGAGGCCTCCGACGCGAGCATCAGCCCGGTAGGGTTCTTCAGTCCCACACGCGGCATCGCGGAGATGATGGGCCAGACACAAAACGCCACCCTGCTTGATGACGGCGCTTCGGACGGAGCCTACCGTATAAGCGGCGCTCTGCCAACGACCGCGCTGGCTTCGCTGGTCGGCCCGACTCTGACCGACCGTACCGTAGATCTCGAGCTCAAAATCGACGCGACAACCGACTACCTGCTCGAGGTGCGCTTCACCGGCCCCGTCACGCCGTCCGACATCGAGGACGCCGAACGAGTCATCGTACTGTCCTTCTTCAACGAGGAAGTCGTAATCGAATCCCCGGAAGACTCCTCGTGATCTGTGTGTCCCAGCCCACTCACCTCCGCTATTGAACGGGGACGGCTCACGTGAACCTTCTGAACCGCATCAGCGACCGTGTGCCGCCCTACGTCGCCCTCATACCCGTGTGCGTCGGCGTATTCGTCGCGGCGGACGACCAGACCGTCATCGTGACGGTGCTGCCGCAGATCATGCTCGATATGGAGGTGCCGATCACCGAGATCGACCACGCATCGTGGGCGATTACGGGCTACCTGCTCGGGTACTTGGTGGGTATGCCGCTCATCGGGCGCGTTTCCGACGTGTGGGGACACCGCCGTCTCTACATTCTGTCGGTCCTGGCATTCATGATCGGGTCGGTGGCGGTCGCCCTCACGCAAAGCCTCAACTGGATGATTGCTGCTCGGGTGTTCCAAGCCATCGGCGCCGGCGCGCTGGTGCCCATAGCTATCGCAATCGTGGGCGACCTCTTCCCGCGAGGGAAGCGGGCGCTTCCTCTCGGCATCGTCGGCGCGGCTGCCGAAGCGGGCGGAGTGATCGGCCCGCTGTGGGGAGGAGTGATAATTCGATACCTCGATTGGCGCTGGGTGTTTTGGATCAACATACCTCTGGCCGTTCTGACGATCGCCCTCATCCTTCTCATGTTGCGCCCCAGCCCGCGATTCCCGGCTTCTATCGACGTGATCGGGGGCGCGCTGGTCGCGGCTGCCCTGACGTGTACCACGCTTGCGTTCTCGCGTATCGGTTCGTTCGACTGGCTAGGCGGGGCATTCGTGGCGGGCGCTGTGTTTTCCCTCGTCCTCTTCATCCTGCGGCAGCGAAGCGCGACCGACCCCCTCCTGCCCCCTGCAATGTTTCGCGTTTTAGCCTTTGTGACTGCCAACATCACCCACCTGCTCCTTGGCGCGGCCTTGATTATCGGTATGGTCACCGTCCCGCTCATGGCCAATACCGTGATGGGCAGGACGCCTTTGGAGGGTGGACTATGGCTTATGAGAATGACCGCCGGCATACCTGTCGGCGCCTTCCTGGGCGGGCTGATGGCCCAGCGACTCGACCTGCGATTCCCGGCCACCGCCGGACTCGTATTCTCCGCCATCGGGTTCTGGCTGGTCAGTGGCTGGGGCCTCGATATCGGTGAGCCGGAGCTAACGCTCCATCTGCTGGTCGTGGGGTTCGGCTTCGGCCTCCTGATCGTGCCAATCGCGCTCGCGGGTACCGAGACGGTGGGCGAGGATATCCGAGCGACTGCCGCCTCAATGGTGACGGCCCTGCGCATCGTGGGTATGACATTTGGGGTCGCCGCGCTGACGGCCTGGGGCGTTGCCCGCTTCGATATACTCGCCGCCGACATCCGGCTGCCATTAGCAGAGGCCACACAAACCAGAGCGGAAGCCCAGGCCCAGATAGACCAGTTCACCGATCGGGTCAACGACGCCGGCTTGGCCCTGTTCCAGGAGTTCTTCGTCATCGCCGCCGCGGTATGCCTCATAGCGGTCATACCCGCCGTCCTGATGATCGTGAACAAGACCGCCGGAAGGCAATCTCATCCCCTTACAGGAGACGCTGATGTTTTACCAGATCGGCAACGGGACGCCTGACCCCTTCAGCACACTGAACGCCATCGTGGTACCGAGACCAATTGGCTGGATTTCCACACTCAGCGCCGACGGCGTGCCCAACCTCGCGCCCTACTCATTCTTCAACGCTGTCGCCTACAGCCCACCTCAGGTGATGTTCGCGGCGACGAGCAATCACCGAGAAGGGGGATTGAAGGACGCGGTGCTCGACGCGCAAACGACAGGCGAGTTCGTGGTGAACGTCGCTACATGGGAGTTACGAAAGCGGATGAATGCTTCAGCCGTTCCCGCTCCGAGGGAGGTCGACGAGTTCGAGTACGCCGGGCTGACAAAGGCCGATAGCAGGCTTGTAAAGTGTCCCCGCGTAGCCGAGAGCCCCATCCACCTCGAGTGTCGCTACACACGCTCGGTCGAGATGCTGACAAACAATGTTGATGACCC
>JAPPDQ010000279.1 GCA_028875495.1 Chloroflexota bacterium | reverse complement strand
TCGGGTCGATTGGGTAGACGTGAAAGCCGTACTTGCGAAGCTCCAACTCCTCGATCACCTTCTGCTGCAGGATGTGGCAGACGTAGGAGCACGTAGAGATCTTGTAGCCCGGGAACCACTCCTCCGTCACCGCCGCGCCCCCGACCACGTCCCTCCGCTCCAGCACCTGCACGTCCAACCCCACCCGTCCCAGATACCCTGCGGCGACCAGCCCGTTATGCCCCGCGCCTACGATAACGACCCTCGTGTTCTCTGCCATCAAAAGCTCCTCTCGCCTACGGTTGCTTGGAGACTAGGACTCCTGACGAGTGCATGTCAACCTGCCCGTCTTCGTCGCCCCTCACCGGAGCGATATCACCGCGACTCCCATCACGATCAGCGTCGTGGCGACCGACTTCACGATCACGGCTTGACGTCCTACCTGTTCCCCCAGCATATTCCTGAATCGCAGGCTCAGCAGGATGCTGTACACCAGCAGGAAGAGCGAGGTGCTCGCCGAGAGCGCCGTTACCAGCGATACTGGCCCCAGCGACGTTGCCCACAGGTTTAGTATCATTCCCGTATTGGCGATCACGTACTCGTTGACCCCGAAGATCGCCAGGGCCGGGCTCCTCTCCGCGACCATCCTGCGGAGTTCATCGACCGACTCGCGCCGGACGGAGAAGGCCAACAGAATCGGCACGAGCGCTATTGACCGGATTCCGTGTACTAAAAAGACCGGCAGCGTCTCAACCGCCTGCTTTGCAGCCAGGTTCATGAACGCCATCAGCAGGCTCGCCAGCAGAAGCTCGTAGAACGACCGGTCGATGACGAACCCTCGGCTTTCCGTGTCCTGCCGTACAGAGATCATCACCGCCCCCGCCACCGTCACCAGGATGGCGAACCAGTCGAAGATCCGCAGGCTCTCGCCAAGGAAGAGCACGGCCATCGGCGCGACGAAGATGGGAAACGTCTGGGTGACCGGCACCGCGCGAGACACTTCCCGCCTCGCCACCACACGGAAGAAGATCACTCCGCCCAGCCCGCCGAACACGCCCGCCGCGAGGCCCCAACCCGCCGCAGCCGGAGTCAGATCGTCCAGCGGCGAAATAGCGATGAAGACGATCCCTATTGGGATATGCCCGAGGCCGATGAGGAGTGGAAGGGTGAGATGCGACCGGGCGTAGTGGTAGAGAAACGCCTTGTCGAGGACGCCGATCATCCCCAAGACGGCGGAGCTGAGGAGCGTAACGACTATCCAGGACACTGCTTATTCGAAACGGTCGAATTCTGAGGGGTGATGGTCGCGTCCACGTATTCGCAAACGGCTCCGCTTAGGTGTATCCTGTTCGCCGTTCGTCGTGGCGTCACGGCGTTCCATTATAGACGAACTCAGATACGAGCGAACAATGATAAAGATCGGCTGCAACTACCTCAGCTACAAGAGTGTCGGCATCGAGGTCGAGGACTTCATCCGCACCTGCTATGACCTTCGTCTCGACTGCCTCGATTTCCACCTGCGCGCCTTCCCTTCAACCGATGTCTCATACCTGCTCGGCATCAAGCGCCAGTGCCTCGACCTCGGGCTGCCCATTGGTTACCTCGGCGTTGCGGGCGGGTTCGCCGGAGACGAAGACACCCAGCGGGCGAGGGTCGAAGACGCCAAGGCCGCAATCGACGTGGCGCTCATCCTAGGCTCGCCTCTCATCAGGGTGTTCGGCTGGCAAACCCAGGAGACCGAGAACCGTGACCCTCTATTCGACGCGCTGGCTCGCTGCCTCAGGGAAGTCTCCGAATACGGCGCCGAGCGAGGCGTCGTCGTCGCCCTCCAGAACCACGACAACCGCAACCTCGCCGCCACCGGTCCGGATTGTCTTCGCATAATAGAGAACGTCGACCACCCGAACTTCTCGTTCATCATGGACACCGGCCAGTGGCTCGGATCGCCCGGCGCTTCCGGCGAGACCGACCCTGACGCCGACATCTACGGCTACATGGAACAGACCTTGCCGCACGCGAGCTACGTGCGGTGCAAGTTCTACAAGATCGCCAGTGGAACGGAAGAGGTCCTCGACTACGAGCGCATTGCCGGCATCCTTAAGGCCGCGAACTACAACGGGTGCATATCCATAGTTTACGAAGGCCAGGAGCCTGATGATCGCACCGAGCTGATCGGCAAGGCCGACCGGTACTTGCGCGACCTCCTGGCCGAGTAGGGCAGGGCCATTCCCAAAACGTAATCTGAGGAGAAGAACGTGATCGTAGATACTCATCTGCACGTGTGGAGCAGCGACTACGAGACCTACCCCATGGCGGACGGCAGGACTTCCAGCGAGGACGGCAGCGTGGAGTTCCTGAACACCAAGATGGCTGAGGCGGGCGTCGATAAGGCCGTCATCGTCCAGCCCATCCACTACGTTTTCGACAACACCTACGTCAGTGACGTTCTCAAGCGTTTCCCCGGCAAGTTCGCAGCAATTGGTCTCGTCAACCAGTTCGAGCCCGGAGCCGCCGACCGTTTGGAGGCCCTCGTAACCGAGCACGGCTTCAGTGGACTTCGCATTCACCTAACCCGCCCCGACCATCCTTCTATGTGGGCCGGCCCCGACCAGGACGCCATCTGGGAAAGGGCCGCCAAGCTGGGCGCGAGCTTCATCTCGCACGGCCCATCCGTCCACTATCCCGATATTGAGCCGATCATCGCGCGGCACCCCGACGTGCCAATCGCCCTCGACCACAACGGCGGCGCGCCACGCATCGAAGACCCGCCGTACCCCGGCATGACGCCCGTTTTGGATCTCGCAAAGTACCCCAACGTCTACGTCAAGCTCATCCCTCACAAGGAAGAGGAGCCGTTCCCCTACAAAGACTCGCACGATGCCTTCAAGCGCCTCTACGACGCCTTCGGCCCGCAGCGTCTCATGTGGGGTACGAACTTCCCCGGCGTCGAACGCGAGACCAAGTACGCGCCTGCCCTCGAGGTGTTCCAAGAGCACATCGACTGGCTCACCGGGGAAGACAAACGATGGCTCCTCGGCGAGACCGCCATGGGCATCTACAACTTCAACGAGGCCTGACGACCGCAGCGCCTGTCATTACCCTGAATAAACCCCTGCCAATCTCCCGTAGGGGCGATTCACGAATCGCCCCTGTCGCCACTACGACCAAAATCGGAGACCAAATCCGTGCTTGACCCAACCCCTCTACCCGACTGGAACGACGGCTATCCCGACCCCGAGCGACTGCGCCACGAGGTCTCGTGCATGTCCGACGCCATCGTGGAAACGCTCCTCGACAACATCCCCAGCGACGAAATACAGGCGATCTACCTCAAAGGCTCCGCCAAGAAACGGTGGGACACCCCGATCGACTACGTCCCCGAGGCCAGCGACCTCGACGTCCACGTATGGTTCCACGACGACGAATTGGAAAGCTCCCTCTTCAGCGACCTCGATCAGGCCTTCAAAGTGCAGAGAGATATCGGAGTGCGGTTTCGGAGGAAGTGTCCCCTACCCATTCACACTCCACGTCCGCAAATAATGATCCTGAACACCCTCCTCCGAAGGCCCGGCTACATGCACTCTCCGCCGGACTCCGCAAGAGTTCTGTTCGGCGAGGATTACCCGGTCGCCGACTATTCCGGGGCAGACGAGATCGAGCGTTACAAGTGTCACGACATGCTCGCTCTTGCCGACATTGTTGATCGTTATCCCTATCGAGTTTTCGACCGTCCGGACAAGTACCTCACCGAGCTACTTCGGGATCTTTCATACCGCGTGTCCCCCATAGGTCCCATCATCCTGCAGCTTGCCGGCATCGATCCCATGACCGCCTGGAGCATGAACCGGACGCGGGTCACGCGCGCTTTGGAGGAAATCGGCGAGGGCGATCTTGCGGAGCCCTACGTGGGCTACTTCCTCGCTCGCTGGCGCTGGTTCCTCTCTGCAAATGACGACTTGGACGCCGTGCGTGACACAGTTAGGTCCGCTCTAGCGGTACTGGATCGTGCCAAATCCGTCGCCAACGCCCACCTCTCCCAAATGGAGACCTGATACCCTTAAACTAAAACCGAGACGGAGGACTATCATGGACCTGTACATACTCCGACACGGCAAGGCCGAACCTTACGGGCAGAGGTACCCGTCCGATCACCTTCGTCCCCTCATGCCGAAGGGCCGCAAGCGGACCAAGCAGTCGGTGAAGGGCATGAAGGCCGTCGATGTGAACGTCGATCTCATCGTGTCCAGCCCGATACTCCGCGCCCGGCAGACGGCCGAAATCGTCCATGAGGGATTGGGCCTGAAAGAACCGGTCGAGTTCTCCGACTCCCTCGCGTCCGGCAGCGTCACAGGCGTGATGAGCGCAATCCAGGCTTACTACCATCTCGACGGCGTAATGCTCGTCGGCCACGAGCCGACCTTGAGTGAGCTCATTTCGACCATGTCCTCCGGCTTGTACCACGTGGCCTTCAACCTCAAGCCCGGTGGCCTCTGCAAGCTCCGGGTTAACACGGCCCGCATCGCCCAGTCAGCCACTATCGAGTGGTTCCTCTCTCCCAGACTGCTCGCGGCAATGGGCTAGGTCGCGTTGGCGCGTACCGCGAATTCCTAACGGGTTCCCATCCCGGCATGAAGGTTAACTAGACCATAACCTTGTATAGTAATTCGCACTCGTACTCGGAGGCCCGAAGAATGCCCACTCTCGATGAACTGCTTGCCCAGGTCGACGCAGCCCGCGACGACATCGTCCGCCTGGAGCAAGACCTTGTCCGCATCCCGTCCGTCAACACCGGCTTCATGCCTACCGGCAATGAGACCGCCGTCTGCGACTACATACGCGACTGGCTGGCCGAGGACGGAGTGGACAGCGAGACCCTCGAATCCGCGCCGGGCAGGGGAAATATCATCGCCAGCCTGAAGGGCCGCTCCGATAGTCCGGGCCTCATGTTCATGGCGCACCTCGACGTTGTCCCGGTCGAGGACGAGACCAAGTGGACCTACCCGCCATTCAGCGCCACCATCGCCAATGGCCGGATCTACGGTCGTGGTTCCTCCGACTGCAAGGCCCTCCTCACCGCCCAGATGATGGCGAGTCGCATCCTCCTCCGCAACTCCGTGGAGTTTAAGGAAGACCTCTTGCTCTCGTTCTCCGCCGACGAGGAGCACGGCGGCCGATACGGTGTCGGCTGGCTGGCCGACAACCACCCGGAGAAGATAACCGCTCCCTACGCCGTCAACGAGGGAGGCGGCCAGCCGGCAGATGCCGCCGGAAACCTGGCATACATCGTGAATCTCGGCGAGAAGGGTCGCCTCCAGATCGAGATCGAGGTAAAGGGAGAGAGCGCCCACGCCTCCGTCCCTTGGATGGGGACAAACGCCCTGTACGGCGTCGCCCAGGTGCTCGAACGAATTGAGCACTACGAGCCGGAGCGCGATACATCCGCCGTCATTTTCCGCCACCTTTCGAAATTCGCCATCGAGGACGTGCCATCGCCGGAGAACATCGACTCGATCATCGACGAGTTCGAGGCACGCGATCCCCGCATGGCAACCACACTTCGCGCGGCCTCGCGGATGACACTTACGCCCACCATCATCGGCGGAGGCATCAAGTCGAACAGCGTGCCCGAGACGATCAACATCACCTGCGACGTGCGGACGCTCCCCCATCAGGACGACGAGTACGTTCGCGCCGAGCTTACCCGGCTGTTCGACGGAATTCCGGGAGTCAGCTTCGACATTGATTACATGGCAGTCCCGAACGCCTCTTCCCCCGACACCGAGTTCATGCGGCACATCCAGAACGTGACCGAGTACGTGCTCGGCGGACGCTCGATCGAGTGGATCCCCGGCCTATGTGTGGGATTCACCGACTCCCGCTTCACGCGGCCCCTCGGCGTAGTCACCTATGGCTTCGACGGCACTCACCCCGATGACAACCCGCTGGAGAACAACGTACACGGCACCGACGAGTCTGTCAGCATCCGCACCCTCGTCACGAGTACCAAGATCATGCTCGCTTTGGCATACGAGATGCTCGCCGTGAAGTAGCTACGGCGTCCAGCGGACTCCGCCGACGCTTTCGAGAGTCTTCCAATTGATCGTCGCCCCCGTTCCAACCCCGCCGGGGAAGACGAGATGCCCGTCCTCCACGATCTCCGGCGGATCGATCAGGCCCGCCCTCCAGTCGTTCTCCCACAGCGCGTGTTCCAGCGCGTGAGGATTGGGAGTTGCCGCATGTACGTGTCCGCTCGCCAAGTTGGATAGGGGGCCGAATGGACTGTGGCACGATGTCTGCGCACCGTGCCTCGCGCCTGCTTGTCCCGCCCGCGCGGCAACCCCGACACCACCGCATCGCATGACATCCTGCATCGTGTACTTTACGCCTGACCGCACAAGCTCTGCGAACCTCTCCTCGCCATAATCGTCGCCACCCGCTGATAGGGTAATGTCAAAC
>JAPPDQ010000235.1 GCA_028875495.1 Chloroflexota bacterium | reverse complement strand
CAGACATGCTCCAGAACCCGCACCCAGCTTTCCTGGAGGATGTCCTCGGCGTGGTCGTTGTTGGCGGCGAGGCGCTTGGCCAGGGGGAGGAACCGCCGCGTGCAGCAGGCGGCCCAGGCTTCCCGGCCGCACTGGTCTTCGAGAAGCGGGCAGGCGCGGGCGGCGCGAGCAAGCGGGGAGGACGGCAGGATGCGGAACTCCTCGGGCATGTTGCCAAACAGTATGGTCCCGGTTTGGCTTGCCGTTCGAGGAGATCTGCGGCCGACACTATGGAGAGGTCCGGCAGCAGTTGGCGGGACAGGGCACCTCCATAGGCCCTGCCCTAATGGTCTATTGATCGCCGCGCAGGCTCTCGCGCTGGGCCTCACGGTTGTGACGGCGAAAGCGGATGAGTTCTGCCGCGTGCCGGGTTAGGAGGTCGAGAACTGGTTGTCCGAATGACATCTTGTCGAGTGACCGACAACATGGCGGAAGTTCGCTTCACGCTGCCCGCCAGAAGGTTCAGGGTCAGACTCTGAACCTCTTCATAGTCGAGCAACTCCGCGTAGTGCCGCCCGACCGCTACGAGGCTGTTCTCTTCGGCCCGAGGACGGCCGGTCAGATTGTCCGGGAAGCCGTTCTTGAGTTAACCTACACCGCTCATGACATGGCTCCTTTCGCCCGCGCAATGGACTATGTCGATGAGATGGGCAAGCTAAAGCCGCCCTTCGCCTGGGACAAGGCCCGGCGCAAATTCGACCAAGGAACGACACCCGATGCTCGGAAGAAGGTGATCGGCATGTTTGTGATCGTAACCATCGATCCGCAGATTCCGGTCCTCAGACTAACGACTTCCGCGTTACCCTTCATGACGGCAACCATGAGCTACCCTCTTTCATTCACGTCCGCGCCAGCGTCGATCAGCTATCGAGCCAGCGGAGCGTCACCGCCGCGGATCGCATCTTCGAGTCCCAAGTGCACAGGAGTATCTTGCTGGGAATCAGTAGCTGAGTAACTGGTTGTTGAGACGTGCTCACCGCGACCCCTCACCGCGGATGCACTTCAGGAACGCAGCATCACTATGGCCTGTAATCGTCAACTTTCCAGACACCCCCACCTTGATGACTCGCCACAAAGTAATACCTGACACCGTTGATGGTAGTGTTCATGGCCGAAATGCGGTTTCCAGATGTAGCGAAGCCGAAGCGGGCCCGCCCGTCGCTCAGGACCGAGAAGCGTTGCTTGGAACTGCTGCCCCCGGTGCCGTAAACGTCGCAACCTTCTCCGGGATCGTAGGTATTTCCTTTCACACACTCTCCTGCCCGGCCGCCACCCCCTCCACCGCCACCACCACCGCCATCCGAGACGGAGACGCGCACGCCGGACGAGCAGTTGTTCCCGGTATTGGACTCGCCCGATACCGAGGCGACGCAGCCGCCGTAGTAATACGTGCCGTCCTGCGACGGGGCGGTCACGCGAATCGACTCGGCGCTGCGGGAGCCGGCGCCGAGGGCGGCCACGGCGTCCGTGCCGACCTGGGTGTCTCTCGATGAGATCGTGCTGTTGGACGACCGGTAGTAGCGCAGCGTCGTGGCGACAGACGGTCCGTCGCCGCGGTTGCGCACGGTGGCTCTGAGGGTGAACGAGTCGCCCGTTTCCGGAGAACTGTCGCTTACGGAGACGCCCTCGACCACCAGGTCGGGGTCTTGGGCGGCGCCGCCTCCGCCGGGGGGCACAACCGTAGTATCCGGCGCCCGGGAGAGAATGGCGGGGGGCAGCGTGGTGAACAGGGCCCCATCGACGTACAGTCCGATGACGGAGACTTGCTGATCACAAGAAAGCGTCGCCGATCCTGAGGTGAATGAACCTCCCGGCAGTGCAATGACCTGGTCAAGAAAGCGGGCCACGGTGGACTTGGCAGGCACGGAAAACGTCGCTTCCCCCTGAGTCACCCGTGCAGGGTCTTCAAGGACAAGGCGGCAAGAGGCTTCGCTGGACGTATCGTTTGCGACTGCGGCGGCTAGACGGTTTTCCGGCGTCAGAACGGGAAACTGGAAGATCGTCCCGAGCGGCGAACTGAATACCGTGGCCATTCCCGTCGTTGCGCCCGTTGCGTCTTTCGCCACATACAGAACCTGGGCCTCGACGGGCTCCGCGCAATCGAGAGTCGCATAGCCGGCAGCCAATGACTGTTGGTTTGTCGAGCGATATACCAGATAACCTCCGCTCTTGAGCGTGAAAGCCGCTGTCGAACCCGACGCCGAGACGCCGCTGACGCGGGGGAATCTGTCCACGGACAGGCCCTGCAGTTGGAGCGTGCAACGACTGTCCGACTGCGAGACGTTCGTGACCAGAAAGATAGATTGCCAGCCGCCGCCGTCGGCGATCTGCGGGAATACATGAAAGCGGCTCAGCGCTTCGCCGTCGCCCCCGCCTCCGTCAGGTTCCCGTTCCACTTTCGCCGTGATCGTGCCCCTGGCGACAACGCCCGTATCAAAAAGTGATATCGATACGAAGTAGGTTCCGGCACGAAGCGGCGGGCTGGAGCTGGGGGTGATGACAATCTCCTCGTTGCCTGTGGACCCCGTGGATGAGTAGTCCGAGACTACCCTTCCATTCTGAAGGTCGTTGTCCCGTCCATAACGGACAAACAGATCTACGTCGATGGAAGGGTTTTCGGATTCCAGCGTAACGGTGACGCGGGTGGCATCCGCGGGAACTTCCCACTGCAACGAGCCAGTGCCGGTGAAGATCGTCGGGCTTTGAACCGGTCCCACCCGAAAGGAGAAAGGCGTTCCAGACGTGATCGGCGTTGCCGCTTTCGGGCGCGGTAGTAGTGAGAAGACGGATTGCTCGACCGCTTGTATGGCCTTGGGGGACTGAGCCGTAGCGGGCAATGCGCCTACAAGAGCAATCAGTAGGGGCGCGAGGGCGGTGGCGAAGGGCCTGGATCGGATTGGAGAAGGCGTGCGACCGGATCGGCCTGCTGCAGGGTCTACGGGACGAAGCCCCGAGCTGATAAGGCTAGCCTGTGCACCGTGCTCTCTGCTCTCTGCTCTCTGCTCTCTGCTCTCTGCTCTCTGCTCTCTGCTCTCTGCTCCAAGTGAGCCAATTCATGTTTCCTCATGATTTGTCAAGTCCCTGCGCGATTCGATCGACAGTTATATCAGTCTATATGAAGTAGGCCAATTGCGGCACCCACAATCAATCAGACGGTCTCCCTCACCCCTCCTCCCACCCTCTGACCCCCAACCGATCGCACGGCGCATCGTGTAGATTCTGCTTGAGTCCCAAATACCTCTCGGTACTCTGGATCGAGGCGTGCCTCAGGCTGATCTGGATCTGCTCAAGCGGCGAGCGGCCGAGGTGGCGAGCTTGGCGAAGGTCCGCCTGAGATCGTGGGGCGTGATCTTCCCCAGCCCGCTCTTACGCGCGTACCCCACGACCGCCTCGAAGGCCGGCTGCGCCGTGATCGGCCCGGGCCCAGGCGTCGAGCGCCGTCTTGGCCCGGGCCGACATGGGGACGGTGTGGACGCGGCCGTGCTTGCCGACGAGGTCGACGATCGCCCAGCGAGACCATGCTGGCATGAGCCACCGCTACAATAAAACTCCATTCAGGTTGGGCTGCTCACTGTGCTGAAGGACAGGAACGGAAGAGAGGCTTGACAAAGGCCTCGCACAGTGCATGAGGGTATTATCAGGAGCCAGGAGCCAGGAGCCAGGAGCCAGGAGCCAGGAGCCAGGAGCCAGGAGCCAAAACGGCGGCCTAAGCTTCCCGCCTGAATCTGTATGGTGGTCCGATCGGCGCTCCGCCGCGACCTGCCGGGGCACTGCTTCTCTCGACAGTCCGGTTCGTTCTGCCGCCCGAATGGGCGGGATGGCGCGCTCACGGGGCGGGGCTGGCCTTCGCCGGCGCGGCTTGGCGATGGCGTTGTCGAGCCTGATCCTGGCGTTGGGCTGGGTAACCGGGGCCGGGGCGCAGACCACCTGCTTGTCCACCGACACGGCGGTGACTGCGGTCGTCACGGATGCGCAAGATACGGCGGGGCGCGCGGCGCTGGCCGGCGACTGCGCCACCCTGCTGGGGCTCATGGATACCTTACGGGGCACGGCGAGCCTGAACTGGGCCAACAGCCTGAGCATGGCCTCGTGGGACGGGATCACCGTGACCGGGAGCCGGGTCACCACGCTTAACCTCCCCAGCCGCCAGTTCACCGGAACGATTCCGGCGGCCCTGAATAGTCTCACCGGCCTCCAAGAGCTCTTTCTCAGCGCCAACCAACTCGCCGGGAGCATTCCGACCCTGAGCAGCCTGACCGCCCTCGAAAGACTCAACCTCTCCGGCAACGAGTTGAGCGGGGAGATTCCCGACCTGAGCGGACTCACTAGCCTCACCGATCTCATCCTCCACAGTAACCGGCTGAGCGGGTCCATACCGGACCTCAGCGCTCTTACCCATCTCCTACACATCGAACTCTACCAGAACCAACTCAGCGGGAGTATTCCGGACCTCAGCGCTCTTATCAATCTCAAACAAATCCACCTCTTAGATAACCAGCTCAGCGGGGACATCCCGGACCTGAGCGGTCTCACCGAGCTTACCAACGTTCAATTCCACCGGAACCAACTCAGCGGGTCCATTCCCGACCTCAGCAGTTCTACCAAGCTCAGTTTCCTCTACCTCCACGACAATCGATTCAGCGGGAGCATTGACGCCAGCGTTTTCCCGACCAGCCTCACCAGGCTCTACCTCCACCGGAACCAGTTTAGCGGGACATTCCCGGACTTGAGTGCCCACACCAGCCTAAAAAGGCTCCAGATTTCCGACAACGAATTGAGCGGGAGCATTGACGCCAGCGATCTCCCGACCAGCCTCAACTGGCTCTTCCTCCACGGAAACCGGTTGAACGGGAGCATCCCGGACCTGAGCGCCAACACCGCCCTCCAGTACCTCACCCTCAACCGGAACCGATTCAGCGGGAGCATCCCGGACCTGAGCGCCCTGACCAACCTCGTCTGGCTCACCCTCTCCGACAACCAATTGACCGGCAGCATCCCGGACCTGAGCGCCCTGACTGCGCTGACCCGCCTCTGGCTCCACCGCAACCAGCTCAGCGGCACGCTGCCCACGTGGTGGAACAGCCTGAGCAGCCTTCAGCAGCTGCATCTGGTAGGCAACCCCCTCACGGGGGGGATTCCGAGCCAGTTAGGCGGCCTGGTCAGTCTGGCCCAGCTCTCCCTGTGCGGCACGGACCTGGACGCCAGCGCGACGCTGCCGGCGGCTCTGGAGACGCGAAGGACGGGCGGTCAATTGTACGTGTATTCCTGCTTGCGCATTGAGGACGCCAGCGCCACCGAAGGCCAGCCGCTCGACTTTGCCGTGGAGTACTCGACCTATCCGGTGCGGGGCGCGGCCGGGGCCACCGCTCTGACACTGAGCTACGGGACGGAAGACGGCACGGCCAGCAGCGACGACTACCGCGGCACGGCGGCGGGCAGCGTAACCATCCCGGCCAACACCGACAGCGATGATTCGACGAGCAGCGGGACCATCAGCGTGCCGACGATAGAAGACACGGCCGTTGAAGCCGCCGAGACGATGAGGGTGGTTCTGGGGGGTGTCGCGGGGGTATTCGTGTGGTCTACCGCCACCGGGACCATCCTGGACAACGACGTCGCTCCGCCGCAGACGACGTCGGTGAGTCTGTCGGCGACCCCGAATCCGCATGTGCCCGAAGGCCATCCGGTGATCGTAACGGCGACGCTGTCCCGGACGATGTCGAGCGACATGACGATCCCGCTGGTGATGAAGGCGGGAACGGCCGAGCCGACCGATTACGGGCGGCTGGAGAGCATCGCCGTCAGAGGCGGACAGAGCACGGGTAGCGGTATGGTCACCACGGCGAAGGACGACGATGAGGACGACGAAACGTTCACGGTGTCGCTGGGCACGCTGCCGCCGGGGTTGACGAAGGGCCACCCGTCGTCGGTCGAGATCGTGATTCGCGACGATAAGGCGCCTCCGATCACCGACGAGGACGAGGACGGTTTTGAGGATCACGTCGAGAGGGAATCGCCCAACGACGGCGACGGCAACTGTGACGGCATCCCCGACGCGGAGCAGTCCCATGTCGTCTCTTTCCCCAACGCGAAGGACGGCCGGTACGTCACCTTGGAGGTTCCGAGACAGACCCGTCTCAGCGGAGTCAGACCCTTGCGTCAGCCGCCACGGGGTTACCCTCCGCTGCCGCCGGAAGTCACGGCGCCGATTTCCTTCCTCGGCTTTCATCTCGGCGGCGTGGGACGGGGAGGGGACGTCACGGTGAGCCTGTACCTTCCGGCCGGCCTGGAGATCAACAGCTACTGGCAATACGGACCCACTCGTGACCATGGAGAGCCGCATTGGCACCCGTTTGAATACGACGGAGAAACCGGAGCGACATTCCCCCAGGACCCGTCTCGACAAAGCCGTTGCGAGGGGAGGCG
>JAPPDQ010000379.1 GCA_028875495.1 Chloroflexota bacterium | reverse complement strand
CATGCGCAGGAACGTGTCCGTCTCGATGTTGCCCCCAGGCATCCACGTCGTGTGGTAGATCATGATGCCGATGTCGATCGCGTTGGACAGGTCGTAGAAGTAGTCGTACATGTCCTGCTGCGTCGGTATGTTGTAGATCGGAGGCGTCACCTGGAGGGCAACGGCCCCCAGGTCCTGCGCCCGCCTGGCCTGGTCTATGGCCCAGCGGGTGTCCTTGTCGTGGATGCCGAACATGATCGGAACTTTGCCCCCGGCCGCATTGACTGCCGTGCGCAGCAGCGCGGGCCACTCCGTCTCACGCAGCATCGGGCCTTCCCCGAGGGCCGACGCTATCTTTATGACCCCTCTGCCGTTGCGGACCCCGGCGTCTATCATCATCTGCACCATCTCGCGCATTGCCCCCAGGTCGACCTCCAGGTCCTCGTCGAACGGCGTCGATACCGCTCCGATCGGCCCCACTATCAGCTTCTTTAACTCTTCTCTGTCCATTATTCCTCCGCAAGGGTAACTGTTCAGAGTTCGTGAGAGCGCTCGAAACCCAGAACCACCGTCATACCCGCGAAAGCGGGTATCCACAGGGTGGGGCGTGTTCCCCCGCCAAGACTGGAACAGTCACCCACAAGGTCTCGTTGCTCGTGCGGGCCGAAGTGTATGCGCCAACCCGCCCGCTTTCAACCCTTTGAATAGGAGCCCCACTGGCCCTTGGGCCTACCTCCCGGCATGGAGGACTCAGGAATGCGAAATAGAGTTCAATACATCCTCCGCGCCCCCTGCGCCCTCTGCGGTGAACCCTCTTGTCCCCTCTCCCGTCGTGGGAGAGGGCTAGAGCCTGCCCCGCACTTGATGCGGGGGTGAGGGTGAAATCCCAAACCACCCTCTCTGCGTCCTCCGCGCCCTCTGCGGTGAGTCCTCTTATCCCCTCTCCCGTCGTGGGAGAGGGTTAGGGTGAGGGTGAAATCCCTACAACCCCACCTTCGCCAGATACACATTCGTCCCATCCTCATGCGACGAGTAGTAGCTCATCCACAACAGATCGTCGTGCCACACCATCCCCGCGTAGCTGGTGTCCCCGCCGCTCGGAAGCGTGAGAACGGGCTCGTACGATGACGTCGTCATCCTTGCCAGCACCGTGCGCGGCCCGTCCGCCGTGAAGAGCCTGCCGCTCCCCCACAGACTGTCGTCCGGCAGCCGGATGAAGTTCGGGCCCCCTATCCGGTCTGCCGTCTCGCAAAACGACCACTCCCGATACGGCGGACTGCTCGTGCCGATATATCCCGGACGCACCAGCGCCACCATCTCGCCGTCCGGCAGGAATCGCAGCGTCGTTTCGCTCACCCCGTCCAACCTGAACTCCGCGATCCAGTCCCACTCGATGCCGTCGGTGCTGCTGTACAAAAAACCTCGCCTCGGCTCATCGCCCTCTCCCAGCTTCGACAGCGAGTACGCCCGGCCGTCGTGCCACGTTACCCTCCACAACCAGTGGTCTTCCGACAGCACACGCCGGGGAGCCGACCAGACAAGACCGTCCTCCGAGAACGAGACGCGAGGCGCTCGGATCAAATACTCCCCATCATCGTCGTAGATGCACCCGCCCATCACAAGCATCAGCCGCCCGTCCGGCGTCACCGAGAGCTTCGGATCGCGCAGGTCGATGCCACCTTCCTCCACTGTCGCCGCCGACTCCCACACCGCCCCCGTCTCCGAGATCAGCACACGCACAGTCCCGCCGGGCATGTCGTGACCCTCCGCCTCCCGAAACACGCACCACCACCGCTCCCGAAAGCGGATCAGGTCCGTAAACGCGTTGTGAGGGGCCTGCCCCCAGATCTTCTCCACCGATACGAGTTCAGGCAACGTAGCACCTCGCCGTTAGGGTTGGCACATATTCGCACACGCCGGTGCGGTAGTCGAACGGAACTGTTCGGCAACCTCCCGTAGGGGTGATTCGCGAATCGCCCCCACTACGGCCATTTACATGATTGGTGGTTCTGGTGACAACCGACATGGCCGATTGCTACGAAAATAGCCGCCGCGTCACCCTCAACCTGCCTTTCCGAGCCTCCCCAACAACTGTCATTTCGAACCTCCCCACCTTGTCATTCCAGACCTCCCCACCCTGTCATTCCGAGCGAAGCGAGGAATCTAAAGAACTTGCACTTATACCATGCTGCCCTCTTTAGATTCTTCGTCGCTGCGCTCCTCAGAATGACATCAGGAATGCAGTTCTTGTATTTCTCACTAACCTTGAACGGTTACTCATCTCTCCTTCGGTCTGGTATTGTTATCTGCAACTCTTCCGACGAATGACCATAGTCCTATCTCAGATTCACGGAACATATCTGTACGCAAAAATCCCCTCTCCCGTCGTGGGAGAGGGCTAGAGCCTGCCCCGCACTCAATGCGGGGGTGAGGGTGATGCACCTAGCACCCACAACCCACCATGAAAATATACATCTGCGTCGACAGCGAGGGTCAGGGCGCCATCACCCGCGAGAAGGACCCCGTCTCCGTCTACGGCCCCTGGCAGGCCGAGTACAACCGCCGCCGCGCCACTGACGAGACAACGGCCTGCGTCGAGGCCGCCCGTGACGCGGGCGCTGACGAGATAATCGTCCACGACTGCGGCTTCATTCGAGGCGTCACGCCCGGCGGCCTCACCCTCCACTACGACGAGCTTCCCCGCGGCGTCAGGATCGTCATGGGCGGCGCGGGCCTCCTCAGCGTGATCGACGAGACCTTCGACGGCGTCATCCTCCTCGGCCACCACTCTATGGTGGGCACCCCCAACGGCGTCATGGCACACGCCTTCAGCTCCGCCGAGATCGCCGACATGCGCCTCAACCGACGCAGCATCGGCGAGATCGCCATGGAGGCCCTCCAGTTCGGGAGCATCGGCGTCCCCGTAATCATGGTATCCGGCGACGACAAGGCCTGTGACGAGGCGAAAAGCTGGCTCGGCGACATCGAGACCGCCCCCGTCAAGCACGGCCTCGGCAACCATCAGGCCCTGTCCCTGCACCCGAAGGACGCCGACGACCTCATCCGCCAAAAGACCGGCGCCGCCATCAATAGGCTAGGGGAGTTCAGCCCGTTCACGATCCCTCCCCCCTACGAGCTAGAAGTCGAGTGCTTCACCGAGGAAATCGCCGCCCACCGCGCAACCCTCCCACTGACGGAGCGCACCGGCCCCCGAACGGTCGCCCTCAAGACCAACAACGTCCTCGACTTCACCCACCAGATGACCGCCGCCGGCACCGGGAGCAACCTCGGCGAATCCAGCACCTAGAACCTAGCACCCAGAACCCCACAATGACCAACCACAACCTCACCGGCTACAGACTCGGCGCCGACATCGGCGGCACCTTCACCGATCTCGTCATCGCCGCTCCCGACGGCGGCTACTGGACCAAGAAACTCTCCTCCACCCAGGACGACCTCTCGCGCGGCATCATCGAGGGCATGGAGACCCTGTTGTCTGAGCAGCAGGTCGCCGTCGAGTCCATCGAGGAAATCGTCCACGGTACCACCGTCGCCACCAACGCCGTCCTTGAGGACAAGGGCGCGAAGACCGCTCTCATAACCACCGATGGCTTCCGCGACGTCCTCGAGCTGCGCCGGATGCGCGTGCCCTCCCTGTACAGCCTGCTCTACGCTCCTCCGAAGCCCCTCGTGGACCGTCACTTGCGCCTCGAGGTGAAGGAGCGTGTCGGCGCGGACGGGGAGGTCATCGTCCCGCTCGACATCGACTCCCTCCATGAGGCGATCAACGTCATCCGCGAGCAGGAGGCCGAGGCCGTCGCCGTCTGCCTCCTCCATTCCTACCGCTACCCCGACCACGAACGCGCCATCGGCGAGGAGCTCCGGCGGACGCTCCCCGGCGTCTTCGTCTCCCTGTCCGTCGACGTGCTCCCAGAAATCCGCGAGTACGAGCGCACCAGCACCACCGTGGTCAACGCCTCCCTCGGCCCCATCGTCAAGTCCTACACCGATTCCCTCGTCAAGCGAGTAAAGACCGCCCGCTCCGACGCTCCCGTGCGCATCATGCAGTCGAACGGCGGCATCATGTCCGCCCAGCGCGCCGCGCAGACTCCCGTCCAGATGCTGGAGTCCGGCCCCGCCGCCGGAGTCATCGCCGCGGACGTTCTCGGAAAGCGTCTCGGCTTGGAAAATATCATCACCTTCGACATGGGAGGCACCACCGCCAAGGCCGCCCTCATCGAGAACGGCTCTCCCAGCTACACCACCGACTACGAGATCGGCGCGGGCATCTCCCTGTCCAGCAAGCTCGTGACCGGCGGCGGCCACGCCGTCAAGGTCCCCGTCATCGACCTCGCGGAGGTCGGCGCGGGCGGTGGCAGCATCGTCCGCGTAGACCCCGGCGGCGCACTCAGGGTCGGCCCGAACAGCGCCGGATCGTTCCCCGGCCCCGCCTGCTACGACACCGGAGGCACCGACCCCACCGTCACCGACGCAAACCTCGTTCTCGGCTACATCAACCCCTCGCACCTCGCGGGCGGTGAGGTCGCGCTGACCCCGTCGCTGGCAGAATCGAGTATGCGATCCGCCGTTGCCGAACCCCTCGGCCTCTCCCTGCTGGACGCCGCTCACGGCGTTCACGCCGTCGCCAACGTGAACATGATCCGCGCCATCCGCGCCGTATCGACATATCGAGGCCGCGACCCCAGGGACTTCGCGCTCCTGGCCTTCGGCGGCAGCGGTCCCATCCACGCCGCAGACATGGCCCGCTCACTCGGCATCGGCACGGTCGTCGTCCCGCCCTCGCCCGGACTCTTCTCCGCGGTCGGCCTCCTGCAGGCCCGGCCGGAGCGTCACTTCGTCCGCACCTACTTCACCAACGTAGCCGACGCCGACTTCGAGGGCATCAACCGAGTCTTCGACGAGTTCGTCGACCGCTCCACCGCCTCGATGAATGACGAGGGCTACGACCAAGCCGACATCGAATGGCTGCGGGCCGTCGACTTCCGCTACACCGGACAGGCCCACGAGCTGACCATCCCCATGTCGGCCAACACACTCGACCGGGGTGTCCTCAGCGAACTCGTCTCATCGTTCCACCAAGAGCACGACCGCACCTACGGACACAAGGCAGAGGACGAGCCGACCGAGATCGTGAACCTCCGCCTCACGGCCACCAGCCGCCTGCACGGCTCCGTGCCCACTCACTCCGCCCACGACCACGGCTCCATAGATGCCCACCGGCGCAACGTCTACTTCGGCCCCGTCGCCGGAACGCAGGAAACGGAGGTCATCGACCGTCCGGCCCTGTCGACATCCCCGACGTCCGGCCCACTCATCGTCGAGGAGTACGACGCCACAACCGTCATCCCGCCCGGCTGCAGAACCCACTTGGACGAGTTCAACAACATCATCATCGACATACCCCACGCATAGCCCGATAGAGAGCCAAGACACTTCGATTGGCTCCCGAACGTTCATGCTCTGTCCTCATCCGGCGGCAAACTCCTCGTTTACGAACGGATTGAACACCTTGACGCCCGTCGGCTCGAAGTGCTTGACATTGCGAGTCACCACGGTCAGGTCGTGCTCCAAGGCGGTGGCGGCAATCATCAGATCGATGCTGTCGTGCCCCAGCCGAGCCGATAGATGGCCCCAACGCTGCGCCGCGTGGACATCGAAGGCCAAAACCCGGTCTCCAAACAGCGTTAGCAATCGAGACAACCAGATGGTCAACTCGCGGGCGAAGGGTGCGTTGTGGCGTTCCTGCTGCGCGATTCCCCGCCGTATCTCGCCAATAGTAACCGCGCTCAGGAAGAGATTAGCGGGTTGCTGCGCAGCGAGCCATTGAGTGACTTGAGGGTGCCTGTCAGGCCGGCGGAGGGCAGATACTACATTCGTGTCCAGCAGCAGCATTACAGGTCCAGCGGACGGGGGGCCAGCGGCCACCGCTCAAAATCGAAATCGTAGCCCTTGGGTATGGCTAACAAGTGTTCCACAAACGTGGGAGTATTGTCAGGCTCCCGTTTGCACAGCCGTTCGTACTCTTCAACGGCTATCACCACCACAGCTGGCTGTCCGCGCCGCGTTACCCTCTGAGGTTCCCCGGCCAGGGCAGCATTCACTACGGCGCTAAAGCGATTCTTTGCGTCCTGCAAGGCCCAATCGGTCATCACGCCCTCCTACGGTACTCAGTCAACTTGAATAGATACCGATTTAGCCCCTCTCCCCTCCGTGCCCTCTGCGGTGAAGCCCCGTACTCCGATGCGGGTGTGAGGGTGAATCGTAATGCCAAAACCATGTTAACATGGTACCAGAACCCAAAACATGGAACCCCACACCATGCTGCCCAGAGACATAGAACCCGTCACCTTCGAGGTCATCCGTAACGCCCTCGACACCCTTGTCGACGAGATGGCCCTCACGATCCTTCGCACCGCCTACTCCGGCATCGTCAAGGACGCCATGGACTTCTCCACCGGATTCGCCGACCGCAACGGCGA
>JAPPDQ010000042.1 GCA_028875495.1 Chloroflexota bacterium | reverse complement strand
GTCAAACACGCGATGACGTTGTGTATATTGTTGGTCGGCGCGACCGTGCTGGCGGTACTGCTGCTGACACTCGTGGAACGTGGGCAAGGGTTGGAGTTCATCGACGTGATGTTCGAGACGGTCTCGGCATTCAGTACGGCAGGACTGAGCACCGGAATGGCCGGCGAGCTTTCGGGCGGCGGCAAGCTGGTCATGACGGTCGTTATGTTGGTCGGGCGGGTGTTGCCACTTTCGCTTGCGCTTATCATGATCGGCAGCGTGAGCCGGGCGAGGTATACCTACGCGACTGAGAGAATAACCATCGGGTAGACTCAAGGCCGCTAAAGAGACGGGCGATGAGATAGTTGCATTCACGGTCAATCCGTTATAATTCCTGCAAGCTGGCTGCCTTGAGTGGTTACAGATCGTTCAAGAGGCCGGACTCTACCGAGGGCCACGAGAACCATGAAACAACAAGTCGTCGTCATCGGTCTGGGCAGGTTCGGATCGAGCGTTGCCAACTCGCTCTACAACCTCGGGCATGATGTTCTTGCCATGGACGTGGATGAGGAGCGGGTGCAGGGCATGATGGGGCACGTGACATTTCCCGTGACCGGCAACGCGGCCAACGAGAACGTCATGCGGGAGCTTGGAGTGCCCGATTATGAAGTCGGCGTGGTCGCAATCGGTTCTGACATCGTCGCCAGCGTTCTTACGACGGTCAACCTGAAGAACATGGGCGTCCCCTATGTGATCGCCCGCGCTCACGACGACCTGCACGGCAACACGCTGGAGCGAATCGGGGCAGACAAGGTGATCCACGCCGAGTCGGAGATGGGCAACCGTCTGGCGCACAATATGTTCAACCCCAACGTGCAAGAGTACCTCGAACTGGCCCCGAACTTCGCGCTCAGCCGCATACGTGTGCCCGAGGAATATGTCGACAAGACCATTGACGAGGTCGATCTCTCGGGGCCGAGGGACAAGTACGGTCTGGCCGTAGTGGCGATCAAGCGCGGGAGAGACATCACGCTCAATCCCGACACGAACGACCGCCTTCGAGTGGGAGACGTGCTGATTCTGGCCGGCCGCGACGAACTGCTCGATCGCCTGCCCAATTCGGGGTCGAACGGACAAACCTAGAGAACTACTCTACGGCGAATGAACGGGCGAGAGTTGTCCATTGTTGAGACTGAAAAAGCCGGACGGCATTGCCATAAAGTCTGTGCTGGTCGCCGTGTCCGGCAACTCGGCTGACGAGGACGCCGTTCGATTCGGGGCGCAGTTGACGGAACCTCAGCGCGGCAGCATTTATATCGTCCACGTCATCGAAGTAGAGCGGAGTCTGCCCGTCGACTCGGATCTGTCCTTTCATACGACCCGCGGCGACGACTTGCTGGACAGGATGGAACGAACCGCGCGGCCCTTTAAATGCGAGGTCCGCTCGGAGCTGCTTCAGGCGCGAGTGGCGGGACACGCTATAGTCCACGAAGCGGCAGAGAGGGAAGTGGACGCAGTGGTTATCGGAATGCCGTACAAGACCAGGTACGGCAGATTCGCGCTGGGAGACGCTGTGCCGTATGTACTCGAACACGCGCCGTGCCGTGTCATTCTGTGGCGAGATGAGAAACCGGAAACAACGGATCACGACTGGACTGCATCAAACTCCTCAATTCTGAGCGAAGTCTGACATGGTACTGACTGACAGGCCGATACTTGGGCCGAAGCACATCTTGATCGTAGGATCCGGAGAGCTCGGAGCGACCACTGCAAAGGCGCTCGTCGATCAGGGCAACACCGTCCACGTACTGGACAGGACGCCCGGCGCGTTCGACCGTCTGCCCAGTGGGGCCGTGGAGGAGCAGCGCATCATTCCGGTAGTGGGGGATGGGACTTCTCACGACGACCTCGTGAGGGCGGGAATTCGAGAGGTGGACGTCTTCATGTCGACCATGAGGAATGACAGTGACAACATCCTCTCCGCGCAGGTCGCAAAGCATGAGTTCAACGTCGATGTGGTCGTCTGTCGCGTGGACGATCCGGACCTGCAAAGCATGTATGAAGAACTGGGTCTGATCACCATCGGTGCGACTTCGCTGCTGGTGGAGGTTGCCGTTCAAACGGCGACGGCTTGATGGGGGACTGGTCGAATGCACGTGATAGTAGTCGGAGCGGACAGACTGGGGCAGGCCGTAGCACGATGGCTCGTCGCGGGCGGTCATGAAATCGCCATAATCGACTCCAGCCGAACCCGGTGCATCGCGGTCGACCAGGCGTTTGGGAGCGTCTCGGTGCTCGGAAGTTCCGTCGACCGTTCAGTTCTGGCACAGGCGGGAGCGAACCGTGCAGAGATGCTCATCGCGACCGTCGAAGACGACGGTGCGAATCTCGTCACATGCCAGATTGCCAAGCAGCGATTCGAAGTGCCGACGACCATCTCCGTCGTAAACCGCTCGGACCACGTGGACCTCTTCAACGTGCTCGGTGTGAACGTCGTCGTGGACGTTCCCGACCTCATCCTGAACCAGATCCAGGAGGGGTTTACTTCCCACGGCATCACCCACCTGAAACCGCTGCCTGCCGACGGCACGGAGCGGTCTCTGGTGTCGATTCATGTTCCTGCCGCATACGGATCAGATGGTCTGCGGCTCGACGCGTTTCCCTTCCCGGACGGTACGCTCCCGTCTCTCGTCGTCACTCGCGACGGCGTACCTCGACTGCCCAGCGGGGACTTCAAGGTGAGAGCCGGCGACGAAATCATCGCGGTTACGACGGCGCAGGGAGAAGACGAACTGCGAGACCTGCTCGCGTCCGGTCCACTTGCGTGACGCGAAGCATACCTCGGCGGTGAAACCGCGTTCTAAAGGATATATTGCGTGAGAATCGAGGAGGGCCCATGTCGAATCAAGCATCGGTCAATCTGAGTTGGGAAGAAAACTGGAAGTTCACCGCGTCGGACGACTACGGCCACACGGTGACGGTTGACGCGCCAATGCAGGACGGGGACGACTTCGACGGCTTCAAGCCAACGCACCTGATGATGTCCGCGCTCGGCGCATGTACCGGAGTCGATGTCGTCAGCATCCTGAAGAAGAAGCGGCAGGATGTTACAGGAGTCGGAATACAAGTGACCGGCACCCAAGAGGAGGAATGGCCTAAGGAGTGGACGGCGTTCAACGTCCACTACACCGTCAAAGGTCGGGGGATTGACTCGAAGGCCGTTGACCGGGCGATTGAGCTGTCGGAGGGCAAGTATTGCTCCGTCGGCGCGACGCTGAAGGGCACTGCGACGATCACCACCTCGTTCGAGATCGTCGAGGACGGCGACTAAGTCCGGCGCAGCAACATTACCGGTCGGCTAACGCTTGGACGAGCTGGCGTCTACACCTTCGTCTCATGTTGACACGTTCACGGCGTCGCAGTACGGTATCGGACAGCGTGTCGATTCAGGCCGTCAAGTCCGCTTACAAGGAGCCCCCATGACTGAGACGAACGGCAAGTCTGCATACGGCTGGACATCGGACGAGATCACAGAGCGGCTGGGTACTTCAACCATCGTGTTCGAGCGCGACCGAGTGCTGCAGTCCAAGGACATCGAGATGATCGCCGAGCGGGGGATCCGTTACATCGAGGTATGCGGTCTCGGCAATCCGGGCCACCTCGATGTCGCCGACTCGAAGTACACTTCGTGGCTGCGGGCCGAGTGTGAGAGCGCCGGGGTATCCATCGTCTCGACCCACTGCCCTGGCTACCTGTTCAACTCGGACGACGAGGACAACCGGAAGAAGGCCGTCGAGCAGGGCGTGGCGGCGGCGAAGAACTCGGAGGAGCTCGGAGCAGGGGTCATGGTGTGCCACTATCGGCCTGAGGAGCAGTCGGAGAAGAGCATTCACGAGATGCTCGACCAGCTCGAAGGCACGTCGATCAAGCTGACCATCGAGAACGGGCAGGACCTTGCCGACTACACGGCCTTCGTGGACAAGGTGGGCTCGGACCGGTTCGGGATGGTGGTGGATGTCGGACACACGCGGGACGACGACGAGGTGAACCCGTTCATCAAGGCCGAGCGCGCCCGCGAGACAATGGCGCAGTGCGGTCACCGTCTGTTCCACCTGCACCTGCACGACTGGGTCGACCGCGACCACTTCTCCCCGCTGGACGGGGAACTCGCGTGGGCGGGTGTGTTCGACGCCTTCAAGGACATCGACTACCAGGGCTACTTCATGTTCGAGGCGGCCTATCCCCCGACTCAGCGTGGTGAGGTAGCGCCGGAGTACGTGCTCGACAAGGTAGCGGGATTTCCGCAGGGGTTCGTCGAGAGATACGTGGCTAGCTAACTTCGATGTCCGACTACACTAAAGCAGGTAGTCTTCCTCGAAGCTGATCCTCGCCATAGTCTTTTAACCAGTTCTCCGCCGGATCGATGACTATCGTTGCGACTTCTGGTCGTTGACGCGCCAAAGGGATGCTATTCGTGGTCGATTATCTGTTTTCCGAGCCCAGGCTGGCTGAGCTATATGATGCGTTCTGCGCGGGCAGGGAGGATTTTGACTTCTACCTTCCGCTGGTGCTGTCGGCCAAGAGCGTTCTCGATGTCGGCTGCGGGACGGGCGAACTGCTGCGATTGGCCCGGAAAGCGGGGCACAGGGGACGGCTGTGCGGGCTTGATCCCGCCGAGGCGATGCTGGAGCAAGCACGAAAGCGGCGGGACATAGAGTGGGTCCACGGCGACCTCTCTTCAGTCGATTGTCGCAGCGAATTCGACCTCATCGTCATGACCGGTCATGCCTTCCAGGTATTGGTGGAAGACGACCAACTGCGCACGTCGCTGGCCGCCATAAAGTCCGCTCTCACGGAGGACGGCCGCTTCGTGTTCGAGACTCGCAATCCGTCGGCTCGCGGATGGGAGGCGTGGACACCGGATAATGCGGTGGAGATTTCGCACGGCGGGAGCGTGGTGCGAATGGCCCACCAAGTGGAGACACCCGTTGCCGGGGATGTTGTTTCGTTCACCGTTACCTACTCGAGTCCGAGCTGGGATAAGCCACTGGTCAGTCAGAGCACGTTGAGGTTTCTAGACGTGGACTCTCTGTCTGCGTTCTTGTCGGGGGCAGGGCTGATAGTAGAGGAACAGTTTGGGGACTGGGACAGGCAGCCACTGACGGATACGAGTCCTGAGATCATCACTGTCGCACGGCGTGGCTGAACCGAGCATAGACGGACCTTCACTCCGGTCGCATGACGACATCAGCATCCCCTTTATTGGTGGTGTACACTGCCCGCCATATCAGAATGTGTCACAGGTGAGCAGTTATGAATGTTGGAATCATCGGTGGAGGGGTGTTCGGGCTGGCGGCGGCGATCGAACTGCGCGAGCGTGGGCATAGTGTCACGGTCTTCGATCAGGGGCGGGTGCCCTACGAGAACGCGACCTCGACCGACGTGGCGAAGGGCATCCGGCGGACGTGGTACGGAGACGGCGGTCCGTATGTGGAGCTCGTTGAACGGGCGGCTGTGCAATGGAGGGAGTGGGAACGACGGACGGGAGAGTCCCTGTACCACCAGACTGGCGGTATGAAGATCATGCGCGGCTTCGAGCCGGGCAACGTGATGTACGAGAACTGGCGCTATCTCCAGGGCCGAGGGTCGGACCTGACTATCATGACGGCCAAAGAGGGCCGCAAGCGCTACCCGCAGTTCGTCATTGACGACGACGAGGTGTGCGTACTCGACGACTGGGCGGGGTATATCGAGAGCGAGCGGGCGGTGGCGATGATGGCGGGGATTGCGCGCGAGGACGGCATGGTCGTGCGAGAGCAGGCGCTCGTGACGGGCATCGATGAGGCGGCGGATGGCGTGAGTGTTCACGTAGATGGCGCCGGCGTGTCGGAGTTCGACCGGGTCGTCGTGGCGGGAGGTGTGTGGAGCGGAAGGCTCGTGCCGGAGGTCGGAAAGAATCTCCTGGTGACGTTGCGCGAGATGATAATGATCGAGGTCGAGGAACCGGAGAAATTTGCGCGCGGGCGGTTCCCAGTGTGGTCGGACGATCCCGACGTGAACGGATGGTACGGCTTTCCCCTGCTCCGCGAGGGGTACGTGAAGGTTGCCATCGAGGGGATCGGCGAGATCGTGGACCCGGACATCGACCGTGCGGGATCGCAGGAGTTTCGGGATGAGGCCATGGAGTACCTGCGGTGGCGCATACCTGATATCGGACGGGGCCGCGTGGCGGACGTTCGTGCCTGTCTCTACTGCGCCACGCCCGACGACCATTTCATCATCGACCACGCCCCCGGCCCTGATCGGGTCATCGTAGCAACGGGCGGAAGCGGTCACGGGTTCAAGTTCGGCGGGTCGCTCGGGGCGGTCATAGCCGACGCGGTTGAGGACGTGCCGAACCCGCTGGGCGACTGGTTCCGCATAGGAGACCGGTTCGAGGGTCTGGCCGATCAGACACGCTCGGTGACGGAGTCACGCGGGTATGCGCTGACGCGGGCGGAGGGGTAGAGAGATGCTCTAGTCTAAGTACCCTCTTCGTTTCCTTGGTCGGTTA
>JAPPDQ010000170.1 GCA_028875495.1 Chloroflexota bacterium | reverse complement strand
ACCGGCTACGGGCCGATCCCGGAGACCTGTGGATGATCGAGGTGGACGGTGACTCGATGGAACCACTGCTCTCAAGCGGCGACCACATCCTGATCGACGCGAGCCGGACGGTGCCCGCGCCGCCGGGGATCTTCGTGATCTGGGACGGCATGGGACTCGTCGTGAAGCGGATCGAGCATGTCCCGCACTCCGACCCGCCCCGCGTGGTCCTCAAGCCCGTCAACCCCGCATACGACAGCCACGAGCGGTCCGCCCGAGAGCTCCAAGTCGTCGGAAGGACGGTTTGGGTCTCGAAGCGGTTGTAACGTCGCCCCCAGCGCGCTGCCCGGCCAGAATGGATGACCTGTGCACGGTCGCTGTCCATGAGGACTCAGCGGCGACCGTATCCTCATCGACATGGCCCGGTGAGGGCCGGTGCTCTCGCGACATCTTCGTGATCGTTGACGAAATGGGTCTCGTCGCCAAGCGATCGAGGACGACCCCACTCCGAACCGCCACGCGTGGTGATCCGCAACCCCTTGCCGGAGGCAGTGACTCCGTAGGTCTTCAAGACGTGGCGGCGGGCGCCTTCTTCGGCAGGTCAGGCCGATTGCCCCGAAGGGAGCGACGTTATATTGGTGGAACGATTCCCTTACGCGAAGCGAGAAGGAAGCTGTGAAGAGCTTGCTCAAGAGACCCCTGGGACACGGCGGAAGCGGGACGCGAGGCGCCCCCGTTCTGCCCGACTGCCCTGATCTACCGGCGCAACCGGAGCGCGGTCACCCGAACACCCTCAGCCGGACGCGATCCGGTCGACTCATGAGAATCCGGCGTGCAGTCTACATGCGCCCGATCGAGATTCGCTTCGGGACACGTGCCTCCAGTCTCAAGAAAGCATTCGGTACCGAGCCGACGCTTTGGGAAGAGGCCTTTCCCCGAGATGGCAGCGACGCAGCCAACTGGCTGGGGTGGGCGACGCAAGACACCGTTAAATCGGTCCATCAGGCTTCCGGCCCAGACCGGTATCCGACTCGTTCGATGCGGTGACGGGAGGAAAGCCCCATGGAGAGAATTGTCGCCGGCAACCCCGAAACTCACTCGCGAGACATCGTCGCCGAAAACCTTCAGCGCCTGCAAGTCCTGTTTCCCGAAGCGGTCGCCGAGGGCCAAGTGGACTTTGATGTCCTCCGTCAGCTACTCGGGGATGTGGTGGCCGCGCCCGACGAGATGTATGGCCTCAACTGGCACGGAAAGCGCCGCGCCCGACATCTCGCCCTGACCCCCTCGACCGGAACCCTACGCCCCTGCTCCGAGGAGAGTGTCGACTGGGATACAACTCAACACGTGATCATCGAAGGAGACAACCTAGAAGTCTTGAAGCTGCTGCAGAAGAGCTACAGTCGGCAGATCAAAACCATCTACATTGATCCTCCCTATAATACAGGGAACAATCTCATCTATCCGAATGACTACAGCGATGGTGTTCGCGCCTATCTCGACATAACAGGTCAATCCACGGGCTCGACGAGACTCACAACCAATCCGATGACTGGTGGCCGATTTCATGCGAATTGGCTATCCATGATCTACCCGCGTTTGGTGCTCGCACGAAACCTATTGTCACCGAACGGCGTGCTGATTTGTACGATCGACGACAACGAGGTGAATCAGCTCGGCCTGATCCTGAGGGAGGTCTTTGAAGAAGGCAACTTCGACCATGTGTGTGTGCCGATCGTTCACAACCCACGAGGGATTCAGGGGAAGAACTTCTCTTATGTCCACGAATACGCTTTTTTTGTCTATCGGAGAGGTACGAAGGCGATAGCGGATAGACTAATCCCAGAGGAAGATGTCTCGTGGTCGCAATTTCGTAATTGGGGTACGGAGTCAGAGAGACAGGATGCTAAGAATTGCTTTTATCCGGTATTCGTCAAGGATGGACTGATTTCGGGGTTTGGACAGGTTTGCGACGACGGTTTCCATCCGCATCAGACGGAGATTCATGACGGAGTTGCGTACGTCTACCCCATTGATGGCTCGGGTATTGAGCGTAAGTGGCGGTATGCACGGCAGTCAGTAGAGGCAATCCAGAACTTGCTTCGAGCTAGGAAGACGAAGAGGGGTTATGAGATTGAGATCGGCAAGAACTTTGGGCTCTACAAGACTGTGTGGAGCGACAAGCGATATGATGCCAACGAATACGGTACACGGATGGTGGGCGACCTTGTGCCGGATTCTCCGTTTACGTTCCCAAAGAGCCTTTGGGCGGTGTACGATATTATACTTGCAGCAACCGGAGACGAACCCAACGGAATCGTGATGGATTTCTTTGCAGGAAGCGGCACCACAGGGCACGCAGTCATCCAACAGAACGCAGACTATAATCGCGCGAGCCGGTACATCATGGTTCAATTGCCCGAGCCGATAGCGGGGAGTGATGCGTTTTCGACGATCGCGGATCTCACCAAGGCCCGGATGAAGGCAGCCTCAAAGAAGCTCGCGGACGAAAACCCTTTGTTCGCCGGGGATGTCGGCTTCCGGGTCTTTAAGCTGGACACCTCCAACATCCGTGCCTGGGATCCCGCTCCAGTCGATCTGGACGACGCGCTGCTCGCCGGCCTCGACCACATCGAGCCTGGGCGCTCGGAGCAGGACATTCTTTACGAACTGATTCTGAAGCTGGGGCTGGATCTCTGCATCCCTATCGAATCGCGGACCATTGCGGGCAAGTCTGTGCATTCAGTCGGCGGCGGTGTCCTAATCGCCTGCTTGGACGAAGCTGTCGCGGGCCACGACGTGGAGCAGTTGGCATCGGGTATCTGCGACTGGCATGAGGCCCTTGCGCCGGATGACGAATCGACGGTGGTGTTCCGCGACAGCGCCTTCGCCGACGATGTCGCCAAGACGAACCTAGCCGCGATACTCGAGCAGCGCGGCCTAGGCAACATCCGAAGCTTGTAGAGCCGATGGTTGTGCGTATGTTCGGATCGACGAGGCGCTCGCGATGAAGCTCCGTTTCGAACCCAACCTGGACTTCCAGCTCCAAGCGGTGGCCGCCGTCTGCGACCTTTTTCGCGGGCAGGAAACCTGCCGAACGGAATTCACGGTCACGCGAAGTCGATTCGACCCGCAGGAGAAGCTGGCCTTTATTCCGAACGACTTGGGCATCGGCAACCGGCTGACTCTTCGCGACGACGAGATACTCGCGAACCTGAGAGACATCCAGCTTCGCAACGGCGTGCCTCAGTCTGACACTCTCCACTCCGGCGACTTCACCATTGAGATGGAGACCGGAACTGGTAAGACGTACGTCTACCTGCGTACGGTCTTCGAGCTGAACAAGCGCTACGGCTTCACGAAGTTCGTGATCGTTGTTCCGTCTGTAGCGATCAAGGAAGGCGTCTACAAGTCGATCCAGATGACCTACGACCATTTCCGGGCCCTCTATTCGGGGACGCCGTTCGAGTACTTCCTCTACGACTCGTCCAAGCTCGGCCAAGTCCGAAACTTCGCGACGAGTTCGCAGATCCAGATCATGGTTGTGACAGTCGGTGCTATCAACAAGAGGAACGTCAACAATTTGTACAAGGACAGTGAGAAGACGGGAGGCGAGAAACCGATCGATCTCGTCAAGGCCACGCGACCGATCTTGATCGTGGACGAGCCGCAGAGTGTCGACGGGGGTCTAAAGGGTCAGGGCAAGGCAGCGCTCGACGCGATGAATCCCCTCTGCACGCTTCGTTACTCGGCTACCCATGTGGACCGGCACCACATGGTATACCGGCTCGACGCCGTCGATGCCTACGAACGAAAGCTGGTCAAGCAGATCGAGGTCGCGGCCGCGACAGTGGAGGATGCCCACAACCGGCCCTATGTCCGCTTGGTCTCGACAAGCAACAGACGTGGCGTGATCAGCGCGAAAGTGGAACTCGATGTGAGAGCGGCCAGTGGGGTGCGACGCCGTCTGAGAACGGTACAGGATGGCGACGATCTTGAGCAGGAAGCGGGCCGGGCAGTCTATCGTCACTGCTGGATCGGTGAAATTAGGGTCGGCCAGAACGCGTTCCTCGAACTGCGCGTACCCGGCGGCCAGCACTATCTTCGAAGAGGCGAAGCCCACGGTGATGTGAACCGCTGGGCCGTGCAACGACAGATGATTCGGCGGACCATTCGCGAGCATCTTGACAAGGAGAAGCGCCTGCGCCCACAGGGCATCAAGGTCCTCAGCCTCTTCTTCATCGACGCCGTGGCACGCTACCGCCGCTACGACGAGGACGGCAATCCGGTCAAAGGCGAATATGCACGAGCATTCGAAGAGGAATACCAGCGCCTCGCAGCCCACCCCGACTACGTCTCGCTGTTCCAGGAAGCGGGCTTCGCTGCGGACGCCGACGCTGTTCACGACGGGTACTTCTCAATCGACAAGAAGGGCGGTTGGACGGATACGGCCGAGAACAACCAAGTGAACCGCGACAATGCCCAGCGTGCGTACAACCTGATCATGAAGGAGAAGGAGAAGCTGCTGAGTCTCGATGAGCCGCTCAAGTTCATCTTCTCCCATTCGGCGCTGCGCGAAGGGTGGGACAATCCCAACGTCTTCCAGATATGTGCGCTGCGCGACATCCAGACGGAGCGCGAACGGCGACAAACGATCGGGCGCGGCTTGCGTCTCTGCGTCAACCAGAAGGGCGAGCGTCGCCGTGGTTTCGAAGTGAATACCCTAACGGTGATTGCCAGAGAAAGCTACGAGGAGTTCGCCGAAAACCTCCAACGGGAGATTGAGCGGGACACCGGGATACGCTTCGGCGTCGTTGAGCCGCACCAGTTTGCACAGATTTCGGTTGTCGGCCACGACGAACGGCCAACGGTCCTCGGGTTCGATCAGTCGCGCATCCTGTACGACCACCTTCAGACCCAGGGCTACATCGACGGGAGCGGGCGAATCCGAGATTCTCTCCGCCAAGCGATCAAGGCAGATAGCCTCGTCGTTCCTCAAAGATTCGCCGACCAACGGGCGGAAATCGTTGCAGTGTTGCGAAAACTTGCCGGACGCTTCAAGGTCCGGAATGCCGACGAACGCCAGACAGTTCGCCCGCGCCAAGCCGTCTTGGATAGCGGCGAGTTTAGGGGGCTCTGGGACCGCATCAAGCACAAGACCACTTATCGCGTGGCTTTCAACAACGAACGCTTAGTGAAAGCATGCGCCGTCGCGCTCCGGCAAGCGCCAGCAATACCAAGGACCCGGCTGCTGTGGCGCAAAGCCGACATCGCCATCGGAAAGGCCGGGGTGGAGGCGATGGAGGTCGCCGGGGATGCCCCCGTCCCACTGGACGAGCCTGACATCGAGCTGCCGGATATCCTCACCGAACTTCAGGACCGGACACGGCTAACGCGGCGCAGCATCCACAGGATCCTTGTCGGTAGTCGGCGACTCCTCGATTTTAGACGGAATCCACAGCAGTTCATCGAGTACGCCGCAATGGCGATCAATCGCTGCAAGCGGCGGGCGTTGGTGGACGGCATCAAGTATCGACGAATCGGGGACGAATCCTATTACGCGCAGGAGCTATTCGAGCAAGAGGAGCTTACCGGCTATCTCCGGAACATGCTTGAGGCCGGAAAATCCGTCTACGACAAGGTCGTCTACGAGTCCGATACCGAAGCTCGGTTTGCCGATCAGCTGGAGAGGAATTCTGCGGTCACGCTTTACACCAAGCTTCCGGGATGGTTCACGGTGCCGACGCCGCTCGGAGGGTACAATCCGGACTGGGCCGTCCTCATCACATCCGACGTTGGCGAACGGTTGTATCTGGTCGTCGAAACGAAAGGGAGTTCGCAACCCGGCGATCTCCGCTTTACCGAAGCCGACAAGATCGCCTGTGGCAGGGCTCACTTCGAGGCGATTGCGGTTCGAGAGTCCCCGGCTCAGTACGAGGTCACTCCGAGCCTTGACGAATTGCTCGCGCGAATCGGCGGAAGACAGCCACCTTCTGACCCTCCTTCGTCGCCGCAGGCCGCGCGGAAGCGATCTGATGGCTCAAATCACGCGAGCAGCGTAGATTCCCCCCTCGTGCGAAACTACAAACCAGAAAGCCAAGGGTCTCCGACGACATGAGACTGCGACGTCCAGACATCCAGGAGCTCACCAGTAGGTGTGAGCAGGGAACCGCCGTTCTGATATCGGCACCGTTCTACAGCCAAGAAGGCCTCACCTGGGTCCGGCCAAATCCGGGCGGCCGCGTTGAGTTCTGGACTCGCTTCAACCCACGCGACTGGGCGGCGGGGGTTTCTGATCCACCTGCTCTGTTACGCTATCTTGAAACCGTGGGAGAGGAGCGTGTCTCCCTGCGAGTCCATCGAGCGTTGCACGCCAAGATATATCAGGTTGACGCCACGTGGTCATGGATTGGGTCTCCCAACCTATCTCGGGCTGCGTTCACCAGTAACATTGAACTGGTCGCGGAATTGAATGCAGGCGAGACGGAATCGCTCGGGACAATCGTGAACGATCTCCGCAGTAGCCTAAAAGAACTTTCCATTCCGACCCTTCGTGCATACATCGAA
>JAPPDQ010000024.1 GCA_028875495.1 Chloroflexota bacterium | reverse complement strand
CTGCTTGAGGCCCGCCCGGTGTCGGCAATCTTTCCAGGGTCCAGGCTCTTCAACTCGACGGGCCCATACCATCCCCGGCCGCGCACGCTGAGGGGCTTTCGGAAGACTCGCGTGCCGACGGAGAGCAACCGCTGCCGGGTCTCGCATTCCCATTCCCTCAGGTCCAGGAGTTCGGTGACCGCGACCCGGAGTCGACGGACGTTGCCGCGTCGCAGCGCAACGTCGGATTGACCGGTCCGATTCCGCCGGAGATCTGGAATCTGAGGGACCTGACCCTGCTGACGCTCGGACGCAATCGTTTGACGGGCGGGATTCCGCCGGAGATCGGAAACCTGACGAACCTGGAACAGTTCTCGGTCCAGGACAACCAACTGACTGGTGCGATCCCGGCCGCGCTGTGGACGCTGACGGATCTTACGGTCCTTGCCATCGCCGGCAATCGGTTGACCGGCAGCATTCCGCGGGCGATCGGCGACTTCGGTAACCTGAAGACCTTGTGGGCCGCGGATAACAACCTCTCGGGCTCCATCCCGCCGGAGATCGGGAACCTGGACTCGCTGACGCACCTTGGCCTCCACGACAACTCGCTGACGGGTACGGTCCCGGCCAGCCTGGGGGACCTGTCATCGCTGGTCCAGCTTGCCCTCTCCCGCAACGACCTGCAGGGTGCGATTCCGCCCGAGCTGGGCAATCTGGGGAACCTCGAGGTGCTGTATCTGAACCAGAACCGCCTTGACGGCGGGATTCCGCCGGAGCTGGGAGCCCTGGGCAGCCTGACATCGCTGTCGCTACGGGGGAACGAGTTGACCGGCGCGATGCCCCCGGAAATCGGCGACCTCTCGAAGCTCGTCCAGCTGTGGGTCCACAGCAATCCGCTCTCCGGCCCGCTGCCGCTGGAAATGACGAAGCTGGCGAACCTGTCGGTGTTCAACTTCTCCGACACCCGGCTGTGCGTTCCCGACGACCAGGCGTTCGTGTCGTGGCTTCAGTCGATGCAAGACGTCACCGGTTCAGGGTTGGATTGCGGATCAATCTCCAGTGACCGCGATGTCCTGGAAGCCCTGTACAACGCCACGGACGGGCCCAACTGGACGAACAGCGCCGGCTGGACCAGCAACGCACCGCTTGGGGAGTGGTACGGGGTCACGACGGATGCCACCGAAAGGGTCATCAGCCTCGACCTCGAGGACAACAACCTGTCGGGCCCGCTCCCAACCGAACTCGGCCAAATGGAAAGACTGGAAGATCTAATCCTGGCTGATGTCGGCATCTCGGGCACCATCCCGCCGGAACTCGGCGATCTCGGCAACCTAACGTCGTTGCTGCTCGCATCCGATAGTCTCACAGGACCGATCCCCCGCGAGCTTGGCAACCTGACGAGCTTGAAGTCCCTGGCACTCGGTGGCAGCCCTCTAACCGGTTCCATTCCGCCCGAACTGGGCAACCTGGCCAAACTGGAAACTCTGGTTCTTTCACGCACCGACATCTCGGGCACCATCCCGTCAGAACTCGGGAGCCTCACCAACCTGACGCTGGTGGGCCTCACGGAAAACGATCTGTCGGGTCCGCTTCCACCCGAGCTGGGCAACCTGTCACAATTGGAAGGCCTGCTTTTGCACGACAATCTCCTCACGGGCCCGGTTCCTGAGAGCTTTCTGGGTCTCGATCGGCTGGGAGTGCTCTCTATCGAGCGGAACAACGGCCTGTGCTTCCCCGATACCGACGCGTTCCTTTCGTGGCTCGGGGGCATGGAGTTCGCAGGCCCGTTCTGCCACAACGCAGATCGTGCCGCGCTCGTGTCGCTGTACGAGGCAACCGGCGGACCAAACTGGAAGGCAAACGACAACTGGCTGAGCGACCTGCCTGTGAGCCACTGGTACGGCGTCACAACGGACTCGCTGGGGAGGGTTGTGGACCTTGTCCTCAGCGAGAACAATCTCACTGGCCAGATCCCGCCCGAAATCGACGGCTTGGCGGACTTGGGGGGATTGTTTCTAGAAGAGAACAGCCTCTCGGGTCCCATCCCGCCCGAAATCGGCAACCTATCGCAACTGACTCGCCTGTTCCTCGACCACAACCAGTTGACTGGCCAGATTCCGGACAGCTTCCTCCAACTTCAGCAACTCGGCAACTTCCGCGCCGATATCCAGAACTGTGTGCCGGAGACGGCCGAGTTCACGGCGTGGCTGGAGCGAATCCCGAATCGCGAGGCGACGGTGTGCACCGCCGCCGACAGGGCCGCGTTGGTCCGGCTGTACGAGGCCACCGATGGGCCGCACTGGACGAACAGCACCAACTGGACGACCGACGGGCAAACAGACGCCGCCCCGTTGGGCGATTGGCACGGCGTGACGACGGACGCGTCCGGAAGAGTGACCCGCTTGGAACTCGGCGGCAACAATCTGACGGGCGCGCTGCCGGGCGAACTCGGCAATCTCGCCAATCTCACAGTACTGGATCTCAGCGATAACGATCTGAACGGTACCATTCCGGGGCAACTCGGCAGCCTCACCGATCTCGGGACGCTTGCTCTCGGCAGAAACAACCTGAACGGTCCGATTCCGCCCGAATTCGGCGACCTCGGCAGTCTCTCGGAGCTGTATCTCCGAGACAATGCTCTTCTGTCCGGTCCGCTGCCGCTGAGCTTGGCCAGTCTCCGGCTGAGGGTATTCTGGTATTTCAACACGGACCTCTGCGTGCCGACGGATACGACGTTGCGTGCGTGGCTGGGTACCATTCGTGACCGCAATGGCCCGGTAACGGACTGTGCAACTGAACGCGACGTGCTGATGGAGCTGTATAATTCGGCGGGCGGACCCGGTTGGACAGAGTCTGACAACTGGGACACGAACGCCGCGCTCAGCGATTGGTACGGCGTCACCGTCGACGATGCGGGCCGGGTTTCCGCCCTGGATCTGTCTCAAAACAACCTGTCGGGCGCGATCCCTGCTGAACTCGGCCGCTTGGGGGCCCTGCGAACCCTCGCACTGCACCAAAACCAACTCACCGGCCCGATTCCGCCCGAACTCGTCAACCTCACGCACCTCGGTGATCTGAATCTCTGGGGCAATCGACTCTCGGGCCCCATCCCGCCCGAACTCGGCAACCTTGCCAGTTTGTGGCAACTGTCGCTCGCCGACAACGACCTGTCGGGCGCGATCCCGCCCGAACTCGGCAACCTCGATGCGATTGTCGTCCTGCAGTTCCACCAAAACAATCTCACGGGCCCGATCCCGGACAGCTTCCTACAGCTTCAGCGGCTCCAGAATTTCCATGCCGATGTCTACAACTGCGTTCCGGAAACGCCCGCGTTCAGGACGTGGCTGCGGCGGATTCCGGATCGCGGAGCCACGCTGTGCGCCGCCGCCGACAGGGCCGTGCTGGAGGCGCTCAACAATGCCACGGACGGCCCAAACTGGTCCAGCAGCTACAATTGGGGAACCGACGCCTCGCTGGGAGACTGGTACGGAGTGACGACCGATGCTACAGGGAGGGTGGTTGGCCTCGATCTGTTCGACAACAAACTCAAGGGTCCGATTCCGCCCGAACTCGGGAACCTCAACAGCCTGGAGGAACTGGTACTCGCCTGGAACGACCTCTATGGTCCGATTCCGACCAGTTTCCTTCGCCTTGAGCGGCTCACGCAGTTCCACGCCGGCGGCTACAACTGTGTCCCGGAGACCCCAGCGTTTACAGAGTGGTTGGAGTCAATCCCGGACCATAAGGCCTCATATTGCACCGACCAGCAAAGGCGAGCACTCGAGCGGCTGTACGAAACCACCGACGGCCCAAACTGGACGCACCGGCAAAACTGGACGACCGACAAGCCCCTCGGTCAATGGCATGGAGTCACCGTCGACAGCGAGGGGTACGTCACCGGACTGTCGTTGGAAGCCAACAACCTAAGCGGGCAACTCACGAACTCACTCGGCTTCCTTTCCCGGCTGAGACGGCTCTACCTCACCGGCAACAATCTGGAAGGCTCCGTCCCGCCCGCACTTGGGTACCTCCCGCTCCTTGAGATTCTGTCACTGAAGGGCAACGCACTGTCGGGCCGCCTCCCACCAGAACTGGGCCGTTTGGCCAATCTGCAGGACCTGTATCTTTCCGACAACCGACTGCAGGGTGAGATCCCGGTTGACCTCACCCAACTGTGCAACCTTCGATCTCTCTACCTCGACGGCAACAGATGGTCCAGGTTACCCGCGTCCGCGCATCCGTGCTTCGGCCGGACTCTTGAAGTGTTCCACCTTCACGAAAATGATTTCAGGGGGCCGTTCCCCCAGTGGCTTGAACAACTCAAGAGACTGACCTATTTGACCTTCGGTGGCCTGGACCAGACCTGTCTGCCAGCGAATGACACATTCCGTGCCTGGGTGCGTGGCCTTCACGAGCGCCGAGCCCTGGCTCAGGCACCAAACACTCCCGCATGGTGCGGCGACGGCTTCTGGTACACGTGGCGGTTCGAGCAGACGACAACCGGCCGGAGCTGGACCGGGCAGCGACCGTTCGCCGCTCACAGAATTCGCGGAAAGCCCATGCTGCTCCGCATCTTCATGGGGATGGACAACAATAACCACGGCCGTTGGTCTATCCCAAGTCCGCGCCTCTGGGTTGTATTCAATGGGAACCTTCTGACGACGGTCGATGTGCCGGAGGGTGCCATTCCCATGTCGACAACGAGCGACTGGGCGCACTCCCGAGATCCATTCTATGGGGAGTCAATCAATATATTGATTCCAGGCCACCTGGTCGATCGGGGTGACACGGAATCGATACAGATCAACTTTGACCTTAATGGCACGTTCAGACAACTGGTCGGGAACCGGATGCCTCCTCTCAATGATGATCTGGAGTTCGCTCCCGACGATTGGGTTCGCCACATAGAATACCGCCAACACTACGATATCATGTGGGAGGGCCGTGTGCCGACAAGAACGGGATGGTTCACTCAGGACATGCCACCAGCCAAAGTCTATGTGATGCCTGTGGTTAAGTCCGGGAATGACGACCGGGGTACGCGCCGGGCCGCCATTGACCTTAGACAGAGGGGAGCCAGGCACCCCTTCTTTTGGCAAGCCCAGAATCTGCTACCCATCAAGGATCTCGAGGTTCACGGTGGGAGGTACTGGATACTAGGGTATCATCCGACTGATGCCAACAGATGGGCTGCGGTTACTGCCATTGAGTTGGGCCTGCAGTTTCACACGTGGGACAATGGGTACGATTATATTGTAGGTCTCATGGAGAAAGGCGGCGGTGTTGCCAATCATTTTGGCGGTCGGTTTTCCGTTGTAGGTTACAACAATGGCTCGCAGAGGAACGCATTGGCGCACGAACTCGGACACAATATGAACCTGAAGCATGCGCCGTGCGGTCTTGGTGCGGCGCTGTTCCCGTGGGAAGACGGCGATTATCCGTGGGGTGACGGCAGTATTGGTCCCGGTGTTCGAGGCGTCGATTTTGGTATCCGGAGCCTTGCGTCGGACCGTGTGCGGGATTGGAATGGCGAGCCAATCCGTGTAGTGGACCGCCCCGTGTTGTTGGATCCTGATGACACGGGATTCATAGTACCTGGGGACACTCCGGACCTGATGAGCTATTGTTGGAAGGGCGAGTATCCGCGCAAATGGATCAGTTCCTATCATTTTGACAAGGCGCTGAACTATCGACAGCCGGCATCGAATCGGGTTCCAAGTGCCGCGTCGACTAGCGCATTGCTTCTTGCAGGCGGAATAGACCCTGCCGGAGAGATGTTCCTTTGGCCATCTTTCGTGGGAGAAGCCAGGCCGCGACTGCCAACGACAGGTGGCCAGTACACGATCGGCGGCCATGCCGACGACGGTGGGAAACTGTTCTCGGTGGACTTTGACATGACGGAGCTTCCAGATGGAGATGGAGCCGCGAATTTCATCTTCGCGGTCCCCGTAGGGGCGGGGTGGGAGAGCGCGCTGGCGCGCATCACTTTGACAGGACCGGAAGGGTCGGTGACATTGGACCGGGATGGCGCCCCGGCAGCCGTGCTCCTGCGGGATTCGGCCGGAGAAGTCAGGGGCATTCTGCACGATTGGCGCGAGAGCGCGCTAACGCCCGGCGACATTGCGGAAGCACTAGGGGATCCGAGTATCGAGGACTGGGATGTTCAGATCAGCCGCGGTATCCCGAGGGAATCCTGCTGGAGACGTTGAAGCACTCTTCGCGCGTTGGCCCGCTCCTACTCTTTACTTCTCTATGAAGACAGCCAGCCCGTCCGGACCGAGATCCTCCCCCTACTCCGACGGACTCCAATCCGGCGGCTTCACCAGCACCCTCAGCCTGTTCCTGACGCCCCTCGTCCGGACGACCTTCGCGATCATGCGCCGAATCCCGTGCAGGAACACGGTAATGGGGTTGTTCGAGTTGATCGGCTGCTCGATGCCGTACGTCACCGGCTCGACCTCCGGTTCAAAGGTCCCGAACATGCGATCCCAGATGATGAGCATGCCCGCGTAGTTCCTGTCCCAGTACTGCCGGTTCGAGCCGTGGTGCACCCTGTGATGGGAGGGTGTGTTGAAGA
>JAPPDQ010000324.1 GCA_028875495.1 Chloroflexota bacterium | reverse complement strand
GCTTGCGTAGCCGGGCCCTATACCCTCACCCTAGCCCTCTCCCAGAACGGGAGAGGGGATTAGATTGATGCTCCCTCTGTATCTCTCCTGTGGTAGGGAGAGATTGGACAACCTTGCGTTCCGTCTGTGTCAACCGGATAAGTAGCGATTATTTCGAGCACATCATCCTTGATGGTGTTCACCAAGGATGAGCATGTAAATTCACTCCCATGGTGATGCGGCTGAGGCTCCAGATTGGCGGATGTGTCCGTTGGTGTCAGCCTTGCGCTGTGCCGTTGGAGCGGAGAACGGAAATCGAGGCTCGCCAATCATTCCCGCAGCGACGGTGGCGTTGGTCCCTTCGTCGATGAGGATGAAGCTGCCAGTGACGCGGTTGCTGGTGTAGTCGTCGACCGCCAGCGGTGTGCTGACCTTGACATGGATGCGGCCGAGCTCGTTCAGCTGCAACGAATCCGCGTCCGCTTCGCCGGTGAGCGATGTAATGCTGAACAACGACAGGAGGTCGGTGACCATTGCCTTCGCCGATTGTGTGGTGTGCTTAATGCGATACACATTCCCGGGGCGAAGCGCGGTGCGGTCGTCCATCCAGCAAACGACGGCGTCGAACTCCTGGGTCATCACCGGACCGGCGTCCGTCCCGCAGATCATCTCCCCACGAGCAATGTCGAGGTCGTCGGCAATCTGGACGGTGACGGCGTCGGGGGGGTACGCCTCCTCCACGGCGCCCCAAGGCGCTTCGATGGACGTGATGACGCTCTCCATGCCGGAGGGCACGAAGCGCACTCGCTCACCCACGCGCAGGACACCCGAGGCTACGCTCCCTGCATAGCCACGGTAGTCGTGGTACTCCTTGCGGTGGGGGCGGACGACGTACTGAACGGGCATTCTCAACGGCAAGGCATCGAGTCCCTCATGCACCGGCAGGTTTTCAAGGTGGTCTCGCAGCGTGCAACCCTGGTACCAAGGCATGTTCGTCGACGGCTCGACCACGTTGTCGCCGTTGAGTGCCGATACTGGGATGAATACGGCATCCTCCACATCGAGCCGCTCAACAAATGGGGTGAACTCGGACCGGATTGCCTCGTATGCCTGCTGCTCATAGCCAACGAGATCCATCTTGTTGACGCAAACGACGATGTGATCGATGCCCAACAAGGAGGCGGTGACGGCGTGGCGGCGTGATTGCTCGACGACGCCGTTTCGGGCATCAATCATGACGAGCACCGCCTCGGCGGTGGACGCCCCGGTGACCATATTGCGCGTGTACTGAACATGTCCCGGCGTATCAGCAAGGATGAACTTGCGCGTTGGAGTGGAGAAGTAGCGGTAGGCAACGTCGATGGTAATGCCCTGCTCTCGTTCTGCGCGCAGGCCATCGGTGATAAGAGCGAGGTTCACATAGTCGTTGTGGTGGCGCCAACTGGCTTCCTCGACGGCGGCGAGGACGTCATCGTCCAGAGCCTTCGAGTCATACAGCAGGCGACCGATGAGGGTGCTCTTGCCGTCGTCCACGGACCCGGCGGTGGCGATGCGGAGGAGGTCCATGCTAGAAATACCCCTCACGCTTGCGGTCTTCCATCGCCGCCTCGGCGGTCCGGTCATCAGCCCTTGTCGCGCCGCGCTCAGAAATGCGAGTTGCCAGTGTTTCGTTGATGACTGCTTCCGGGGTAGCAGCTTCCGATGGCACGGCTGCTGTGGAGGTCATGTCACCGACGGTGCGGAAACGCACGTTGCGGACGACCACGGGCTCGCCACTTGGGGGCTGCATCACCGGTGACAGCGGCATGAGCATCCCGTCATTCTCAAATACCTCGCGCCGGTGACTGTAGTAGATTTCGGGCAGATCGATGTTCTCTTCGGCTATGTATCTCCAGATGTCCAGCTCCGTCCAGTTGGAGAGCGGGAAGACCCGCATGTGCTGGCCCAAGCCAAGGCTACCGTTGTAGAGATCCCAGACTTCAGGGCGCTGGTTGCGCGGGTCCCACTGGCCGAATTCGTCACGCACGGAGTACACACGCTCCTTGGCGCGTGATCGCTCCTCATCGCGCCGCGCACCGCCCATAACCGCGGTGAACTTCCCATTGCGAACGGTTTCGAGCAGCACAGGCGTCTGCATGCGGTTGCGAGGGGAATCAGGGCGCGGTGGAGTCGGAATACGCCCGGAGGAAATTGCGTCGTCAACAGAGCCCACCACGAGATCCACGCCAAGTCGATTGACGACGCGATCGCGGAAAGCGATGACCTCGGGAAAGTTGTGCCCGGTGTCGATGTGGAGCACAGGGAACGGCAGATGCGAAGGCCGGAGCGCCTTTACGGCGAGATGCAGGAGCACGGCCGAGTCCTTGCCGCCGGAGAAGAGCAGGCCTGGCCGGTCGAACTCCGCGACCACTTCCCGAATGATGTGGATTGCGTCCGACTCAAGTGCGCGGAGGTGCTTGGACTCGGAGTGCGAGCCATTGAGAAGAGCTTGGGCTTTCATTGTTAGTTCGCTAGCTGCGATCATGAGGCTGCCTCGAGCGCAACCAGATGGAGCCCACATTCCTTGGCGTTGGGGTCAGACTCCCACCACCAGCGTCCTGAACGAGGGTCTTCTCCCGGTTCGACGGCCCGCGTACACGGGGCGCACCCGATGGATGGGTAGTTCATGTCGTGCAGCTCGTTGTAAGGGACAGCGTGCTCTTCCACGTAGTTTCGCACCTCCTCGAATGTCCAGTTAGCGAGTGGGTTGATCTTGTAGCTGGCACGGGATTCCTCCCACTCGACGATGCCAATGTTGTCGCGCTCCATGCCTTGGTCCCGGCGCAGGCCGGTGATCCATGCGTCGATGCCGGCCAAGGCGCGCCCCATGGGCTCTACCTTGCGCACGTGGCAACAGGTCAATCTATGCTCCCGACCTCGGTAGAATAGATTGAATCCGTGCTCAGCGACCATTCCGGCCACAGCAGCCGGGTCGGGTTGGTACACCTCTATGCGCGCGTTGTAGCGGAGCCGTGTCTGGTCCATGACCGTGTATGTTTCCGTCGGTAGTCGCCACGTGTCGAGCGTTATAAGGCGCGCCTGCGGGTTGATCCTCCAGAACATGTCGAACAGCGCGACATCTTCGAGTCCGAAGCTGGACATCTGGGCGGCGCCCGCACCGAAACGCTCATCGACCCATGCAAGCACATCGCTTGGGTGGGCGAACTCGAAGCGTTCGTTTAGATCGGCAAGCTCTTGCACTCCCAATCTATTTGACTCAGCTACCGGCATTAGCGCTCCTTCTCGGGTTTTTTGGGCAAAAAAGAACCCCTCCGCAAGCGGAGGGGCCAGAGGTCTCTTTCTTTCTAAACTGTCGGCGCTAGGCAGTCACCGGCGCGCACGTTGAGGCAGAAGACCCTCCGGCCTCCGACAACAACACCGGCAAACCATGTGCTTAGCGATACTCACGGATATAGATGGTACGAGTGCTCACGAGGAATGTCAAGGTACGTGCGGCTCAGTTAGCGCCCTGGTTTTGAATGTTCGGGTTCCGGTCTAGTCCGTGCATACGAACCAGATTGAGTATCGCACCTCACCCTATGGAGGGAAGTTTTCTCATTGTCCTCATTGCTTGACTCATACAACACATAGGTGTTTTGTACGTGGACGAAAACCATGAATGTCCCCGGCGCTCCCTTCATCGTTTCGAGGCCAGCTGGTATCGCAGGACCATCTGTCCGGCCCACGCCAGCGATATTCCAGACACCGTGACTATCGCTGCAGCCTGCGTTCGCGTTGCTCTTTGCTATACTTGGCTTCAATTTGCCGGCGATCGGCCTGCAAAATCGGTTCGGCCCGTGCTGGGCGCCTGCTTGACGGAAGGTAAGCGGGGGACGACGAGATGAATACTGAGACTCCCGTGGATATTGGCGAGGACAGGCAAATCTTCGTCGATGACTTTTGGATCGCCGACATGACCGGTGTCGAGCGGGTCCTGCACTCCCCTACACTGCAGGGCATCGCGCTCGAACCGGAACATCCCTGGGAGGTAGGCGGGCTTTCGTACCTCACCGCCTTTCCCGATCAGGGGAAGTTTCGAGGGTGGTACCGGGCCGACCCTCAGCTGCATGACACCGACTACAACTCGATCACTTGCTACGCCGAGAGCGATGACGGCATCAACTGGACGAAGCCGAATCTTGGCCTGATCGAGTTCAACGGGTCGAAGGACAACAACATCGTATGGACGGGGCCGGGGACCAACCTCGCGCCGTTCAAGGACGGTAACCCCAACGCCAAGCCGGAGGAGCAATACAAGGCGTTTATCCGCGTTCGGCGGGTTATGCACGCGCTCTCATCGCCCGACGGACTTCGGTGGGAGATGATGCGAGAGGAGCCGATCCACACAGACGACCCCTTCGACACGCTCAACATTCCGTTTTGGGACACGTGGCGGAAGGAGTACGTGGGGTACTTCCGGGGGGTGGCCGGTCAAGGCACGAGTGACTTCTTCAAGGGGGTGCGGTGGATACGTCGCGGCACGTCGAAGAACTTTCTGGACTGGAGTGCGCTCGAGAACATCGATTGCGGCGACACGCCCTGGGAGCACTTCTACACGAACTCGTGCATCCAGTACGAGCGTGCGCCGGGGACGTATCTGATGTTCCCCTCACGGTTCGTCCACGAGCGGACGCCAGACCCCGATTGGACGTACGACACGGGCGTGAGCGATATCGTGTTCATGTCGAGCCGGGACGGGTTCAACTTCAATCGGAGCTTCATGGAGGCGTTCATCCGGCCAGGGTCGGACTTCAACAACTGGCACGACCGGGGCATCTACTTCGAGGTCGGCATCCTGCACACGTCGGACAAAGAGATGACCATGTACGGGATGGAGAACGCGCACCTTCCGACTCAGCGCATTCGTCGCTACACGCTTCGAACAGACGGATTCGTGTCCGTAAACGCGAGTTTCAAGGGAGGCGAGTTTACCACGCGGCCCTTCACGTTCAATGGAAGTGAGCTTGAACTGAATTACTCGACATCGGCTGTCGGGTCGATCAAGGTTGAAATTCAGGACGTGGAGGGGCACGCCTTACCCGGCTTCGGGCTGGGCGACTTCCCGGAGAAGTTTGGGGATGAGATCGACGGCAAGGCGTCGTGGGACGGGGGAGGCGACGTGAGTGCGCTTGCGGGGAAAGCGGTGCGCCTCAGGTTTGTTTTGAAGGACGCGGATGTCTATGCGTTTAAGTTTGGGTGAAGGACGTAAGAAACTATCTCAGTGTGTCCAATAAGCCGTCGGAAACCGTTCGCGGTGAGCTTGTCGAACTATGAACGATGCCTCGACCCTTCGACAGGCTTTCAAGTAACTGCTCAAAACAAGAAGAAGATTCACCGCAGAGAACACAGAGAGCGCAGAGGTAAGAGAGGAATAGATTTTTCCACCAGACGACCTTCTCGTGATTACCTTGCCTTAGTGGGCAGTTACTGACAACCCCGGTACAGCCCCGGCGCGGGGCGCAGCGTTGCTCAGGGTGAACAGAAGGGTCTTTGACATCCACTTAGACAAGTTCCGCGACCCGGTGGTCGGAGAGTGCTGTCTCGACCCGGTGAAGAATCGTTCGGAGGAGGGCCTGGGCGCGCTCTCCAGAGTAGTCGAAGGTTCCCCCTACCCTGACGGTGCGCAGCATGTTGGCCGCGATAGAGAGCCGGTAGTCCTCCATGCACGACTCGAAATCGTAGGCACCGACTCCATGTTCCACGAGGACGGAGTGGTAGAGCTTCAGCAGTTCGGACTCCAGGGCCCTGCGCTCGTTCGGGTCGATGCAATAGACGATAAAGTAGGCCATGTCTGCGACGCTCCGACCTATGGATGTAGCCTGCCAGTCGATGACGGCGGGACCACGACCGCTTCCGTCGAAGGCCAGATTATCGAGGCGGTAGTCGCCGTGGAGGACTGTACGAGGTGGCCGGCTGAGCTGCAGTCTGATGCGCGCCAGGCGATCGCCCAGGCGGTTGATGAGGTCGATGGTCGATGGTCTCAGGTACTTGCCCCACGTCGAGAGGAACGGGCCTATGGCCTGCCGAAAGGCTCGCTGACGAGCCTCGGCGTCCTGCGCATATTCGGGGAGCCAGTCCATTTCGATCAGACGAGGACTTTCCCAGAATTCTGCGTGGAACCCTGCAATCGCTCGAATGGCAGATTCGATGTCCTCACGTGACGGACTGCCCACGTTGTCGCCGAAGCGCGCGGGTGCCAGGTCCTGGAGGAGGAGGATGCACTCGCCCAATTCGGGGTCGCAGGCGCTGTAGTAGCGCCGGGGCGTAGAGAGAGCTACGCTGCCAAGCAGATTCTCGTAGCACCTGATCTCACGCTCGTAGGACATGGCGCTGTCGGTGACTGCGGCACGAATGGTAGGGTCGTAGGAGGGAAACTTGGCGATGATCGAGCCGGGCGCATCCTTCTCGTGCGAGTCGTAGGTCACGGCAAGCTTGGCGATTCGTCCTGTGAAACCATGCCCGGCTGACGTGTCACCGGCGTCGATCGAGGCTACGGACGAGGTCGCGATGACGCCGGAAGAGCGAAGCGCATCGGTCAGCCATTCGGCCGAGATGTCTTCTGGTGTGAGCGGGATGGAGAGA
>JAPPDQ010000160.1 GCA_028875495.1 Chloroflexota bacterium | reverse complement strand
CAGCGACCTGAGGATCGACCACCAGCTTGCCTTCGAGGTCGGCCTCCGGGTCAAGGCGGTAAGCACTCTGTTTGTCCGTCAGGACGAAGACACGTAGACGCGGATAGGTGCGGTATACATCGTGTCGGATGCATGTTCTGATTGTCTTGCGGATCTTCGAAGCGTTTGCCCGTACCGTGACTTGGATACCAACCCCCGCTGTCGGGTCACCGAGGTCGATTCCGGGGAAGTCACGCTCGTCGGAATTGAGATTGCGAAGATCCGGAAGGTCTAGGATGATCTTGAGGACTGGGCAAATGACGGTTTCAGATAGGCGGTGGATGTCCGTCTGGCCCATTGCAGACGCACCCTTTACCGTAGCAGATAGGTACGCCAGTCGATCTCGAATTCTGTTGTGAGTTTCTTGGATTTCCATGGAAGTCTCGTCTCGTGTTGCGTCATTGGCCTAGAGCGGAAGATACTTAGTAAGGTCTGGTGAATCTACTGGCCGGTCGCCTTATGGTAGGGGATTCATCGTTGGTGTCCTCTGTCGGCCAGCTCCGGTGACCCTGGTGCTTCAGCGACCGGGTGAGCCTGTGCCCGTGCTCGCGCCACTCAATCGGGAACCGGCTAGTTTGGGATCGGGGAAGACCCTCACCATGTCCGACCCCTGTACGTCGAACAGCGAGAGCGGCAAATCGCCAGCCGCGACCAGCGTGCGGATCGTCGCAGCACGGAGTGCCGTGATCCACCCCATGCCGGCCAACCGGACCTCTTTCGCGGATGCAGGCACCAGTGAGCTGCCCCGGTCCCCGACCAGCATGATGTGAGAGAGGGAGGACCGATTTGGGCGAGTGGATAATTCGAGCCCTCGAATTAGACCGAAGTGGTGTAAGAGAGCACCGGTCACCGTCTTCGAAGTGCCTTGCCGCGAGATGGTGCTCCATGCGGTCCTGGTGCCTGCGCAACCAGTCCGTGGTGCCGGGAGCGGAGGATGGTGAAGGCCTCAGAGAGGGAGGGGAGCGCAGTTGAGAGTACCCAGACATTTGTTCTACGCACAGGCGTGAGGGCACTGGTACCGTGTGGGATTGTTACAAATGGGGGAAACCCCTCCCCGTCTGCCGACCCGTGTTGTAATTTCTGAGGACATACCAGTTTTTCTCGTTGGGACCATAATTCGTGGACCAGGCCACCGGGAGACCGCGGGACTGAACTACTACGGACGAATCATGACGGATGCCGAGAAGCAGGAGCGAGTGGGCAAGCTGGCCGAGCAGCTCTCAAAGTGCGTCACCAACCTCAATGGCAAACGGAAGGAGGCCAATGGCCTAGCGCTGGCCCTGCGGGTCATAGCCGATTGCTTCGACAACGAGTGCCCCGAGGTGAACGTGCTGGCCATTCATGATCAAAGGGGGTTCACGTTCTCCGATCGCCGGGAAGAGGCCGAAAGGCATGTCTTTCCTCCGGGCCAGCCTCGCCGCCTTCCCGGGAATCTTCCCGTGGTCAGAGTCCCGGACGGGGACGAGCTGATGAGTCTCATGGAGAAGATTCACCAGCTCTCGCGCGAGGCGGACAACCTGAACGGTCAGTTGCGCACCGAGGGCTTCGACCTGAAGGAGATCGGCAGAGCTCTCCGAGTCGTCAGGGGTCAATCTCCGGAGGGAGGGGAATGTCGCCGCCAGTAGTGTTCCAGTTGCCGTAGAAGCGGTTTTCGGGGGTGTCTATGAGCACCGCCCCAATCCATACCATCGGCTTGAACTGCCGGTACCTCGTCAGCAGCCACCTGACCAAGTGCGGGTAATCGAAGGATGTTCCAAGCTAGTGGCCGGGCTCTAGGACCGAGGGCGAGAAGCCTTCGTCCTCGACGTCCGGGTCATCCGTGATCTGCGGCTTGATGCAGGCGAACTCGGCGATCTTGAGCATAAGCGTGTCGACCACGAGGTTTCGCCGGCACACCTTGACCACAGTCAGGGCCGGGGCATGTCCGCTCGTTGCGTTGATCGGGCGATCGGCGACCTGATTCTCAGTCTCGTCGCTCCCGTGACGCTGAAGCTCGCGTTGAGCGTTCAGGTGGAACTGCAGGCGTACGACGACGAGGTAGCTGTTCTGCGCGAACAGGCCGTACAGCGGAGACATGAGGCCCAAGCGCCGTTGCATGGAAGTGGATCCGCAGAACCGGCTGGTGGCCGATGTTCTGGAGGGCGAACGGAACTGAAGCCTGCAGGCCCTGCGGGATGCGCAAACGGAGCGGGATCGCCTTCGCCGGCAGGACGGGGCCATGCTTGCCAAGTCGTTCCGCGAACGCGTCTTGCAGCTAGCCACGGACTTCCCTCGGCTCTGGAACGATCCCGCGACGCCAAGCCGTGAGAAGAAGTGGATGGTCCGCCCGCTGATCGACGACGTTACGCTGACCCGCCACGGCCAGCTTGCCCTTGCCGGTGTGCGGTTGCGCGGAGGTGCGACGCGTGAAATCGACGTCACGCTGCAGGCTGCCGATCATCCAGCCATACTCTCCCCCGCCGTAGTCGCGGAGATCGCCGGGTTGCTGAAGCACCATACAGATGCCACAGTTGCGGACATCCTCAACCAGCGCGGCCTCACCGGAAGCAGAGGTCAGCCGTTCAACTAGGGCATGGTCGAGAACGTGCGCCACGGACGGCACCTCGACACTCAGCACTAGATGCCGCGGAAGAAAGGCATGCTGACGTCCGCAGAGCTCACCGAACTGCTGTCGATCAGCCAGGATCGAGTGCGGAGACTGGCGGCCAGAGGGATACTCCGCAAGCGGGGCGCCAGCCGGACACGCTGTCTCTACGAACCGCCGGGAAAGGACGACCCTGTATGGGGTTTCCTACCGGCCCCCGCGGCGGATCGCTCGGTCTAGCATGGCATGGAGGCGTAGTGTGATGCATCGTCCGTCAGTGATCCGACCTTCGGTGACGCCATCTTGGACCGCCTCGTCAACAACGCGCATAGGATCACCCTCAGGGGCGCGTCCATGAGAAGGCACTACGAATTGACCAGATCCCCCTCCGGCGGGGGTGTCTCACAAAAGGAGCTGGGGCGCATGAGTCCAGAACCCATCACCATGACCGTGCCAAGGATTGCAGTGCCGGCAACGGGACCCGGTCGCGTTGTGCGGGAGGCCACCACCGGGCGCCTGACCGGGATCGGGGGTCATCCTGGGGCCCGTGAGAACGGCGATCGCTCCTCCCGATGGGAGCCAATACTCTGGATCCAGGCCATTCCGTGACTCCACGCAATGCAACAGCCACCGGTGGGTCTCGAGATGCCCCCCAAGCTCCCAGCCGTACGGCTTGTCCTGTCCCCGGAGGACCGTCATATTGCCTCACGCCCGCCCTCAACCGTTCACCAGTCAGGAACACTCTTAGCCAGCACCGATACCTATCCGTGCCCCTCAACCCAAGTGTTCGCCATCCCCGGTCTCACTGTTGGGCATCGGCCGGAATCCCCGTTCGACTTCGTCGGAATACGGAGTCGGCGCCGTCGCAGCCGAGGAATGCGGGGCCGGACGCCCTACGAGATGTTCGAGGTAGAGATCCCACGGAAACCGCACACCCGGTGACCTTCAGCCACGAAGGAGGTCAAGACAACAGCATAGGACTGACCTCAGCGAGGCCGGATGTCAGGGGAATACCATACTTGCACAGTCCAGCGCTCCGTTCGCTACCTCGATTGGACCTCACGCACCACTGTGTTTAATTTACTGGTGTAGTCGTCTCCGGCACACGGTCGGATCGGCGTTCACGACGTGAAACGGAACTCTCCCGGTCAGTGAACTCCTGCAACACGAGGGAATTGAGGACTCCGTAGAGTATTTCGTGACAACACCCGTCAATGACCAGCAGAGATCTCCAGCTCGTCTCGCTGCACAGACCAAGTCGTCATATCGGCAAAATATCGCCTTTAGTCTACGCATGTGCCAAGCCACCGGACCGATTATTGTCCACGATTTCCCGTAGATGCCCCATTGTGACTCAGATGACAGAAATGCGTGCTGTCTCGCGATTAATGGCACCCATCGTATCAACTTCATTCAAGATAACTTATGCCACATAAGCCACCCTTAGCTCCAGTTGTTGCGCTATTGAACATGAAGGGGGGCGTCGGCAAAACGACAATCAGTGCCCATGTAATGCGAGTATTATATCACCGACATAGGATAAAGACACTGCTAGTTGATCTTGACCCACAATTCAATCTAAGCCAAGCGCTAGTATCACGGGGTACATACGATAAGCTCAAGGATTCCAATCGCACAATTCTGACTGCGATGGAACCACCTCCTCCCATCGGTCTACACGACATCAAAACGAGTACCAGCCCTCCACCGAAGGCAGAAGATATCGTTAAGAAATTAAGATACATCCGATTTTCCCCGGTGTGCCTTGACCTATTGCCGGGCGACTTTCGGATTGTAAAATACAGCATGATTGACAACAGAGGGAAACTTGATATTGTTCAACAACGATTTTTGCGGTTTATAGGCGAGTCTAGAAAAGATTACGGTCTCATATGCATTGACTGCAATCCTAGTAGTTCGTTCATTACCAGTTGTGCTCTTCATGCTTGTACTCATATTGTCGTTCCAGTACGACCAGATAGATATTCGCTCTTGGGCCTAGAAATTCTCGGCGATTTTATTGACGCTATACCGACAGTAAATCCAAAGCCGGAACTTATAATACTCCTCAATGGAATCCGCCGCCAAGACGAAGACTCGGCAGTCGAGTACGAACTTCGCGCTCATCATACATTCGGTCCACAAGCTCTAACTAACCGTCTGTACTATTCTCGTCTTTTGGAAGCTACGGCAGGTTATACTGGATTTGCAACCGACAAGCCAGTTCCTTGGAGGAACTTGCTGAAGAAAGAGATCTCTGCAGTTGTGGATGAACTCGCAACCAGACTCGGCATCACATAATATGCAGAATACTCTGAAGAGATTCCTACTGCTTCTGTCCGGTTCCGGACTATCGTCAGTAGAGATCAGGCGAATCGTAGAGACCATACAGTATGTCTCCGAAGAGCAAATAGTTGACGCGGTTCAATACCTTAGACATAAGACCCGAAATTCCGTTGATGAAGTCGCTGAGGCCATACTAGTTGGGAGAAATAGGAGTCGTAGAACGGAAGGATCTCTACGTCATGGCAGTGACGTCCCGGGCCGCGTGGTGTTTCTCCTAAGGAGTGTAGCGGGACTAACAGTGAGGCAAGCGGCGACGGAGTTGTTGAGTTCTATGGAGCAGCAGTGTCCTGACATAGTCAACACTACAAAACTTCCACGCAAGGAGGGTTTTTATGTTTGGCTACAGAGATTGTCAAAGCGTGTTGGTCCGAGTGACCTGCTACACCATGCGGTTCTAGTCCGAAACAAGTACGTACACAGTCCTATGCAGGATTGGCCTCTCCGGGAAGAGTGATGGTACCACAACATTGTAGGAGTGTGTAGTGAGGCGGTTAAGGCAGGCCATTGTTCAGCATATAGAGGATGGTGGTGACGAGATCATTTCGAGTCACGAGCGGGCTAGTGATCTTGCAGCGGCGTGGCTTGGATATCTGCGCGATTCTCAATCGACTGATACGGCGAATGAACTTCTGGACGGCTTTCACGCGTCACTGATCGAAGCTGCAGGCTGTCTTGCGATGGGCCTTATCCGACCTGCAATATTTGCCATGCGAACGCAGGTAGATATATTATTCGCTTGGCTATTCTTCAAAGATCATCCAGTTGAATGGCAACATCTAGAGTCGACCGGTGATAAATACCGGTTGGTTAGCGAAGTCATAAGATATCTAAGGACCTATAATCGTAGGTTTCAGGATCGTTTTAGTCTGCTTAGACGTCACCGTACTGGAGGATATGAGGATCCGTATCGTCTTTTGTCAGCCCATGTACATGCTCAGAACACCGCTACCGTTCCTCCCCTAGTGGAGATCCATCAACTCGTCCAAGAAAAGGACCGATGTCTCGACTGTATACAGCTTCAACTAGAGATCAGTGAGTACTTGAGTGACATTCTAACGGCGTGCTTTGCGAGACAATGGATTGATTTGCCAGAATCTGTCACGACTTCGATCAACTGTCGCCTGAGAGCCGCAGATGTCGCGGAGTTATGTGCCCCGTAAGGGGACCGATGAACGGTCGAAACGTTGCCAACTGTGGCGGGAGACGCTTCTGCGCCAATACCACTGCGTCCTGAAATGCGTCACGTGACACACGAGCGCTAGCGTTTGCCAATGGCAGCCTTTCGGGCGCTACGGTGATCCTGTCCAAGGATTGGGTAGTGCGTTGGGATTGGGGTCGCATCAACGCGGCGGTGTCCAGGGCCGATGCGCCGCTCGCTTGCGACTGTTAAAATAGGTGGCACGGTAATCGTGTGACAACGGAAGGCTAAAAGCGTAGATGGTGTTCTGACTGACGTCGCTGAGGTTTATTGAGAAAGCTCTGGACTGACTCAACAACCATGAAGAAGGGAATGTGACTGACCGACCTACAAGCCTGATCCGATGCAAGGACGAACCAGGTGCTCTCGTGCCGGACATCTTCTGTTATCGCAGCCTTTTCACCTTGGAGTTCCGGTGTTAATTCCGTTTGGATTG
>JAPPDQ010000576.1 GCA_028875495.1 Chloroflexota bacterium | reverse complement strand
TCCTTGCCGGTCCGGGCCGGCCGGATATGAGGGACATCGTCAACGGCAAGGTCAAATTCCGCGAGCCGTTCCGCCCGTTCGCGCCCTCGGTGCTCGCCGACGCCGCATCAGAGTATTTTCGGCTGCCGAACGAGGCCGGAGGAATGCCGGAGCGGTTCATGCTCGTCGTCGCGCCGATCGAGGACACCAAGCGCGACGCCATCCCGGCCGTCGATCACATGGGCACCTCACGACCACAGACGGTATACAAGGAGACCAACCCTCGATACCATGAGCTTGTCAGGAGGTTCGGCGAGGCCACGGGCGAGCCGGTCTTGCTGAATACGTCCTTCAACATTCGGGGCGACCCCATAGTGGCCTCGCCGGAAGACGCGCTCGACACCTTTCACAGGAGCGGCATCGACACTCTAGTGGCGGGGGACTTCCTCATCGAGAAGGGATAGGCAGGGTCGAACTCACGATGCGCATTGTCAGGGAGACCGTCGCAAAGCTGGGGATCGCGGGGGAACTGATCGTCTTCCTCTGGAAGCGCAAGCTCTGGTGGCTTATCCCCATGGTGGCCGTGCTCCTGGCGTTCGGGATCGTGATCGTCGTTGGAGGCTCGACGGGCGCGGGGCCGTTCGTCTATACGCTGTTCTAGGGGGTATCACACGAGGCATCTCCTGGGCCGCCCTTCGACGGGACCGCTCATACAGCCTTACGCCTACACGACGAGCGATGAAAATGCTAGGTCGTTTAGTGTCGGCACCCGGTCTTGGCAGTAGCCGAAGATGGATTCTCCCCCCCCCCCGTCTTCACGGGGGACAGGCTCTTTGCGGGAATGACGATATAGGGTGTTTGTTGGATTAATCGCTCATGTCGGTTGCCACCGACACCACCATCATGAAAATTGCCATAGGGGCGATTCGCTGGGGGTTATTACCGGCAGGTGTGCCGCACCCGGGGGCTAGTTGTCGGCAATCTTGACGGAGCCGTCCTGCGTCCAGCCTGTGACCGGTTTCCCTGAGCTGTCCCCGAAGGCAGGAGCGGACGAGAATCCCACCTCCGCCGTCGCGCCGCGACACTCTTCCTTATCACTGACCTCCAAGTCGATCTCCACGATATCCCCGTCGGGCATCGTGTCGTCCAAAGAGAAGTGCACGAACCGTATCGCTCCATTCGCAAACCGCGCCTGTGAGATGAAGGTCGCCGGGACCATGAGCGTCACCGAGTCCGGGACTCCGTCGTAGTCCTCATCCTTCGGGTCGAAGCTCAGGCAGGCCTGGTCGTAGTCGACCGCGAAGGTGATGCTGGTGATCGCGTTGCCGTCGGCATCGAAGGAAACCGTCGCGGTCACCGGTTGTCCTGGCGTGCCCGGAATTTCTTCAGGAATCGTAAGAGACGGCCCTTCTTGGGCGGCCGTGGGCGTGTGAGTTGAAGTAGCAGTAGCCGTTGGTGTTGAGGTAGCAGTGGCCGTGTGAGTCGGAGTGGGAGTGAATGTTGGGGTAGCCGTGGGTGTGTGAGTTGAGGTAGCAGTCGGTGTGGCTGTAGGTGTCGGGGTCGGCGTCGCAATGCTTATCGAGCCGTCTTGCATCGTTCCAGCTACTTCCTCACCGTTCGTATCGAAGTATGTCGCCGGACTGTTTTCCCAGAACCCGACGTTGACCGTCGCTCCCCAACACGCCGCATCGCTAGCGACATCTAAGCCGATGGCAACGATCACCCCGTCCGGCATCGAGGCGAGCGGGAGCACGATATCGGCGAGGACAACGTCGATCTCCCTGTCCGCGTCCTCCGGCGCGGGGGCTACGAGCGTTCTGTCGAACTCCTCCGGGAGTGTGATGTTGACCGAGTTAGGTACGACGTCCGAGTTGCCGTCCGTTGGGTCGAAGCTGAGACAGGACTCATCATAGACCAGCGAAAACGTCACGCCGGATATCTCTGCGCCGTCGGAGTTGAACGTGATGGGCACGACAATCGTCTGTCCGGGTATTGCAGATATATCCTTGGGGATGCTGAGTGACGGTGTTGCCGGGACTGGCGTGGCAGTTGAGGTGGGTGTAAATGTAGATTTAAGTGTGGGTGCGGATATCTGCACTGAGCCGTCTTCCGTTTCGCCATTCAACGGGACGCCTTCATCGTTTGAGAACATCGCCGGAGGGTCGGACGAGAACCCCACCCGCGCCTCGTCACCATTGCATGACGATTCCTTAATTGCCGTGAGTGCAACTTCCATAATTACTCCGTCCGGCATTGCCCCAAACGGACGGACCGTATCAGCGAGAACGATGTCTATCTCCCCGTCCGAGTCGCCTGGGTCGTGGTTCACCCTCGTCGCCCCGAACTCCGTGGGGACCATCAACTTCACCGAATCTGCCAGGCCGTCCGGGTTTTTGTCGATCGAATCAAAACCCAGACAAGTTTCGTCGTAGTCCACTGAAAAGGTAACGCTGGACACCTTTGCGCCGTCCGAATCGAACTTGATTGGTACGGCTACAAGTTCTCCGGGCGTCCCCGACATATCATCGGGGATTGTGAGCGAAGGCCTCTCAGGGGGTGGCGTACTCGTAGGCGTGGGCGTCCGCGTAGGCAACTTTGTCGGAGTTGGTGTGGGGGTTGGTGGCGGCGGAAATGTCGGGACTGCGATAGGTGTTGGCGTTGGTGTGTTGGTTGAGGTTGGCGTACTCGTTGGAAGAGGCGTCCGCGTGGGTTTTCTCGTCGGGGTATGGGTCGGAGTAATCTTGGGGTCGGGCCAGATGTGGAACGCCAGAGCCGGCATGCTCGTCGGCAGTGGTGTTTGTGTGGGCTTTTTCGTCGGGGTATGAGTTGGAGTATTCTTTGGTTCCGGCCAGATCACGAGTGACGGAGTAGGTGTGCCGGACGGTTTTCTCCCTGTAGAATCCGGCGGACCGGTAAACGCCGAGACCACTGCACCGGAGAGCACGGATGAGGCGGTTATCGATGCGGTCAGCGCGACCGCGCGCGCATAGTTCAACCGAGTCATCTGTGAGAAGCCCCCACGACCTGCAGCGTGTGAGTGAAGTCGCGGGTGCGCACTATACCAATATTATGAATAAATGTCTATATCTCTCCAATATCTTATGAATATAACATGAAATACGTTGTTCGATAGGAGTCCGGCGCGAGCTTTCCGGTTGAAACGCGCTTGATGCTGCGGCCATGCCGTGTTTGCCATGCATGAGACCCAAATCCGTTGAAGACAACTGGCGATTGTCATTACAATGTTCGTGCCGGATAATCGAGCGTGAGTATCATGAAAGTCCTAATAGTCAACGGCCCGAATCTGAATAGGCTCGGAATGCGCGATCCCTCCCAGTACGGCAGCGAGACGCTTGCCGACATCGAGTCGCACCTCCGCGAGCGGGCGGAATCGCTCGGCGTCGAGCTGGATTTCTTCCAGTCGAACCACGAAGGCGCGATCGTGGACTACCTGCAGGAGGCCTCTCAGGACGCCGCGGGCATCGTTGTGAACGCGGGGGCCTTGACTCACTACGGCATCTCGCTGCGGGATGCTATTGCGGATACCGGGCTGCCGTTCGTCGAGGTGCACCTGTCCAACATCCACGCGCGAGAGGAGTTCCGGCATCACTCGGTCATCGCATCGCTAGCGAAGGGCCAGATAGCGGGCCTCGGGTGGCGCGGCTACCTCTACGCGCTGGACTACCTGGTCGAGACCATCGAGCGGACGTAGGAGAACGGAATGACGCTGAGCTACGGGGAGTTGAAGAAGGGAATGCCGATTGCGCTGGACGGCGAGCCATACGCCGTCGTCGACTACGAGCGAACGAAGATGCAGCAACGCGCCCCTGTGATGCGGATCAGGTTTCGGTCGCTCCGCACGGGCCGCATCGTGGACCGCACCTTCAACGGCTTCGACGTGAAGTTCACCGTCGCGGACGTGGAGCGCCGGAAGGCGGAGTACATCTACCAGGACGGTGAACTGTATTACTTCATGGACAACGAGACCTTCGAGCAGTTCCCCCTGAACGTGGACCAGATCTCCGACTCGCTGCCGTACCTGATCGAGCAGACCGCCGTCGATCTCGTCCTCTACCAGGATGAGCCGATCAGCATCGAGATACCCCTCAACGTCGATCTCAAGGTCACCGACACGGACCCCGGCTTCAAGGGCGACACGGCCACGGGCGGCAGCAAGCCCGCCACGGTCGAGACGGGCCTCGTCGTGCAGGTGCCCCTCTTCATCGATGTCGGGGAGACGATCAGGATAGACACCCGCACGGGCGAATACGCCGGGCGCGTGTAGCTTCGGTTGGTGTTCAATAGGGTTGTTAGAAACCGTTCGTGGTGAGCCTGTCGAGCTATGAACGGCCCTTCGACAATTTTTCAAGTAACTGCTCAGGACAGGACGGGGATTCACCGCAGAGAACACAGAGAGCGCAGAGTAGGGAAGAAATCGTTTTCAAGGCAGTTACTGACACCCTGCTAGCCTTCGACAGGCTCAGGCCGAACGGGATGTAGGGCTGCTCAGGGCGCACGGACTGTATTTTCCTGCAGTACACATCATCTAAGGCGCGGGCAATGGCCGTCTACTCAGTTTCGGAGGTGTCGCGGTATCTCACGGAGATTCTCCGTGAGGACCCGGTCCTGCAGAACGTGTGGGTGCGCGGCGAGGTTGGGAATCTCACGCGCTCGGCTGCGGGACACTCGTACTTCAGCCTTCGTGACGCGGACGCCACGCTCCGATGCGTGATGTTCCGTGGCGGAGGCGTGGGAGCCGACCTCGTCGAGGAAGGCAGCGCCGTCATCGCTCACGGTCGGGTGGCGCTCTACGAGCCGCGCGGCGATCTTCAGCTTATTGCCGATGTCGTCCAGCCCGAGGGGGTCGGTGAGCTTCAGTTGAAGCTCGAAGAGCTCAAGATGCGGCTCGAAAAAGAGGGGCTGTTCGAAGAGTCCCGCAAGCGGCTGCTGCCGAGATTCCCCGTGCGCGTGGGAGTCGTCACCTCGCCGACGGGCTCCGTCTGGCACGACATCCAGAACGTGACGACCCGACGGTACCCGGCCGTTGAGCTCGTGCTGGCTCCTGCCTTGGTGCAGGGCAACGAGGCTGTCTCTACCATCGTTGCGGCGTTAGACGCGCTGGAACGCCTTGATGATATCGACGTGACAATCGTCGCGCGCGGTGGCGGTTCCCTTGAGGACCTCTGGCCCTTCAACGAAGAGGACGTGGCGCGAGCGATCTTCAAGAGCAGCGTGCCGGTCGTCAGCGCGATAGGCCACGAGACCGACTACAGCATCGCCGACCTCGTGGCCGACGTTCGAGCGCCGACGCCGTCCGCAGCCGCGGAACTCGTGATGCCGGATCAGGCGGAGCTGCTCGGCGACATCATGGTGCTCCGCAGAACCGTGAGCTCCATAATCACGGGCCGACTCGAAACGGCCCAGTGGGAGATGGAAGCGCTCCTTCCCCGTCTGCGACGTGGGCTTCCCGATTTCGATACGCTCAGGCTGCGCATCGACGACATGATGCGGACGACGGCCGGCCACCTGCGCGGAACGATGCAGGTCGCGGGTGAGCGAGTCAACGGTTTGCGTGGCAAATTGGAATCTCTCAGTCCGCGGGATACGCTGCTGCGCGGGTACGCCATCGTCCACAAGGAACGTGCGGTGGTGACCTCACCGTCGCAGGTCGCGGACGGCGACCTGATCGGCGTGACAGTGGCAGACGGCGACTTCAAGGCGCAGGTGACTGGAGACGGAGCGCGGCCTGTGCCCAGACGACGGAGGAGATCGAGGAAATCAACGCCGAGTGAGCAGGCGAGCATGGACCTGTTCGAAGACTGATAGGATAGGCTGTCGAAAAATATGCAAGAAGAACCGAAGACCGACGACGAATTCAAAGACCTCACGTTCGAGCAGGCGTTGGAGCAGCTTGAAGAGACGGTCCGCGCCATGGAGGCGGGAGAACTCTCCCTGCAGGAGACCACGGCGCTCTTCGAGCGGGGTATGCGGCTCGCCAACTACTGCGGCGACGTGCTCTCGAAAGCCGAACTGAAGATCACCCAGATCCAGACCGCCTACGGAGAGTCGCCCGAACCGGCCGACGCTGAACCGTTTTGACATAAGAAAAGAAAACTCTGCATACCTCGCAAAAGGACCTGTCATTCCGAGTGCAGCGAGGAATCTAGGATTATTGAGTGGAGTCATCGGGGCCTTTCCAGCTACGAGACAACGCATGGAGGACAGGGATTTTAGATTCCTCACTCCGCTGCGCTACGTTCGGAATGACAGAAATCGGGGTTACGGCAAAGGTCTCCTTCGCGGGAATGACGGGATTAGGGGTGTGGTCAAAGCGAATTGGTATAAGTCGCACTGTGTCTATCCCTCGACAGTCTTTCTCCACAAACCGGAGTCCGGTGAATGACTAGTAGATACACTGATGAGTGGACGGCCTCTCTTCTCAATGCGGAGCGGAGGCTCAGCGGGCTGACTCCCGAAGAACTCATGGAAGAGGCAGGACTGCGTCCCGGGATAACAGTCGTGGACTACGGCTGCGGGCCCGGTTTTCTGACCCTGCCGGCTGCCAAGAAGGTTGGCGCCGCCGGCAAGGTGTATGCGTTGGACATCCACGAGGGCATGGTCGCGCTGATCGAGTCGAGAGCGGCAGAAGCGGGACTGGCAAACGTCACGGCCCTGCTGAACGATGGGCCGGAAGCGCCATTG
>JAPPDQ010000215.1 GCA_028875495.1 Chloroflexota bacterium | reverse complement strand
GGGTGGGCATTGTGGGGGATCCGGCGGAGTAGTGGTCGTCGAACCTGATTGACTTGGCCGCCAGCGCATCGAGAGAGGGGGTTCGAATAGTGGGATTGCCGTATGCACCTATGTGGTCCCTACGAAATGTGTCGGAGACTATCCAGATGACATTCATCTTCGTCCTCCTCTTGATTCTTCTGTTGAGGAATGTACCACAGGACGCGGGACTTCAGATTCCTCCCTTCGCTCACAATGACAGAGAAAAGCGGAATAAGGGGAAATGTCAACACGCCCCGGCGTCGACAAGAACGGTATTCGTCCGCTTCAAGGCAGGTCACCAAACAGTGTCCCCACCATTATCCATGTGGTGGATTTGGGGTGCGGAACGAGGCTTGTATGTGGCAGCCGAAGGGCCATATCCTTATCCGGTCGAGACACGCATTAGGGCCTGCCGGGGAAGGGGGATATTGCCAAAGATACAGTTCCCAGGAAAGGTCTCGGATTTTCTGAAGATCGGCGTGGCCGCCGCAGCGAGGGGCGACGTGGAGGCCGTTCGCGCCATCCTCGAAGAGCGGCTGGGGTGGCTCACCCGTGTCGGCGCGCGCGGCCGGACGATGCTGTGGGAAGCGTCGCACCGCGGCAGACTGGGCGTGGTCAGGTATCTCGTGGAGTGCGGGGCTGATATCGACGCCCACGGCACGCACTACACTCCGTACTTCGTTGAGGTTAGCTGCTACAGCATCGCGCGGTATAGGAAGCACGACGACGTGGCCGACTACCTCATGGAGCGGGGGGCGGTAATCGACATCCATACCGCCGCGTTCCTCGGCGATTGTGATGGCGTCGATTCCCTCCTCAAACAGCGGACGGAGTCGCTGAACGAGGGCCACCCCCAGCACGTGATGGGCGACATGACGGAGGACGGCCTCGACTGGCATCCGGCGCCCGCTCCGTGGGCCACTCCGCTGTGCTACGCACTCAGGGGCGGGGACGTGGAGACGGTCGAGTACCTCATCGCAAGCGGCGCGCGGATCGAGGGTATCGACGAAGCTCTCTTCAACGCGGCGAACAAGGACGCGGATAAGGTGCGTCTCCTCCTCGAAAACGGGGCTGATCCTCGGAAGATGCCGCCGGTGTTTCCCGACGAGGGGGAGCTATTCGCGCTCGTGTCCTCGTACGGCGTGCCTCCGCCTGACATTAAGGAGGTCGGCGCGCGGCTCGTGTATCTCTGTCGAGGCGACCGAGGCGGGAATCCCGACGAAGTGAGGCGTCTCCTGCGGCTTGGGGCCGACGTGAACCACCGGGACGCCCAGGGCAAGACCGCGCTCCACCGGGCAGCGAAGGCGGGATTTACGGTGACGATGGGCGTCCTGCTGGAGCACGGAGCGTCGGTGAACATCGAGGACGGCAAGGGAGAGACTCCGCTCTTCGACGCGATTCGGTCTACGATCAAGGATGCGGACAGGAAGGCGGAGGCTATTCGTGCGCTGTTAGAGGCCGAGGCTGACCCGCTTCACGCCAACGGGAGAGGAGAGACGGCGAGGAAGGTGGCAGATAGGGTTGGAGTCGAGCTGGCGGTGGAGAGGAGTTGACGGAAGAGGCGCAGCCCTTGGTGGCCAAGACTTGGGCCATTCACAGGATCGCCATGCCAGCAAGTGTTACTACTTCTGGATTGTCGTTCACATATCGTCCGATTCCGCGAGGGGAACGTTTATGAACCATTTGTCCGTGACTAGCTTCTGACCACACAAGGCATGCGCTTCGTGGTTGTACTGAATGTGTATCTCGTACGTGCCCTCGGAAAGGGACTGAGTTGAGGTGAAGAGATAGTTCCAGTGCCAGCTGCCGGGCGGGAGTATCCAGCGCAATTCGGCGTCCGGCCCCTCCTTCACGAAATTGTCAGTAGTTTCGTAGCTATTGACGTTGAACAATTCGGCGTGCGGTCCCTTAATCACAACGGGAGGCCTCGTAGGAAGAAACTCTCCAACCTGCACGATTCCTGGAGCGGAGGCGGTATAGTTTGCCTTACTGCCTTCGTCTGTCATGTGGGAGTGAATCGTTCGCAGGTACCTGTGGTTGCGTTGTTTTTCATACTTTCGGCGGACACATGCCCTGTATTCTTCGCTATCATTCAGGTTTAGCTCTTCAGTGATTCTCGCCGCCGTCTCTCTTATTTCATCAAGAGATACTGTGTAATCGAAGCCTTCCTTGTAGTAATAGACAGTATGCACTATATATTTGTCCTCATTGGGAACTTTCGGTAACCATGTGAGATTCCAAAAGCGTATTGGCTCTGAAGTATCAAGACCACCTGGCTGAAAGTTGTCGATCTGGCCGAGATATCCAAGTGAATAGGGCTGCGTTTTCAAGTCTCCAAGAAAGAAGATGGCTTCTCCGGCTCGATCCCAACGTCTTGTTATCCCTATGCTGAGAACCGTAAGCGCCACCTCTCTGTCTTTGCGATCTGAATACGCGCACCTCGAACCAACTTCCACTTCGGCGGTGAACTCACTGGGACCGTCGCCAGTCAGCCATTCGAGGACTTCGAGGTCGAACTCGATGGTCCCGGTGTTGGCCCAAATAGCTACATCAGCCGGAACGACCCTAGCATCCTTCAGCCGGACCCGGGCAGATCTCTCGGATGTACCGAACCGCTCTTCCACGGTCGGAGAATTGGAAAGCGAAAGGTGTGCCTCTCCAAACGCGCAGCGACTCCCACCTTCATACCACGGTGTAGGTGTCGCATACGGTTCCGAGGTGGGAGTGACCACGGGTTCGGGTGTTGGCGTCGCCGAAGGAACGACGGCGGATGAGACTACAGGTTCGGGGGTTGGTGTCACCGATAAAGGTGGCATTGCCGTCGTCGGCATCGGCGTTTCCCCAGATTCGACGGCATTATCCCCGCAAGCGAACAGCAAGAGAGACATGGTTACCAAGATGACACGCACGGCGGATCCTCCGAAACTCGGAATATCCCCCTCTTGGTGTTCGCCGGATCCCGGACAAAATATCAACGCTAGTCCTAGGAGAAGGTTGCAAGGTCACGGATGCAAGCCGGTGCCAACGAACCATTACAATTGTACTGGATAGTTCGTCCAAGTCAAAGGTGATGAAGCAGGCCGCGTTACCATGAATCTGCACGTTAGAGGATTGACCTAGACGGTTCTCGCCGGTACCGTGAGTCCGTAGCTGGCTGGTATCCCTCCAATCATTCCGACACGAATTGTCGAAACGAGAAGGAGCGTTCTCATCATTGCCTCGATAAGGCACGAACACGACCACGCCTCCCGCGCAAGCCTTGCGCTCGGTGATCTGGTCGGAGCGCGGCGGAGGGCCGACGCGCTGTGGAAACTCGCTAAGCAGACCCCCGACTCCACGTCCGGGGACGGGCAGTCCATCCTCTGGAAGGCGAACCTGCTCAGGGGCGTCATCGCCTACGCGGAGGGGGAGTGGCGCATCGCCAAGGTGCATTTTCGGTACTGCGATGAGAACCTCCCCGGGCGGTCTGACGAGTGGGAGATTCATGCTGCCTGGGCCATCCTGGAGAACGAGGTCGGCCATCGCGCGGAGGCGCGGAGACGCCTGAAGGCCGTCGCAGATGGCAGTGACTCCGAGAGGCTTTCGATGGCCGCGTTCATCTCCGCCTCGATAGGGCGCACTACCGAGAACGCAAGGATGCTGGAGACCGCTGAGCGGCTGGGCCGTGAGGTTCTCTCTAAGGGCGCATCCGACCACGTCGAGGCGCGGGCGAGGATCGCGCTGGCCTTCGTGGCGGTGGAGCACGGCGACATGGCATCGGCGAGGGAGCAATACGACGCGCTGCTGCCCTATCGCGGAGTTTTGTCGAACGGGCATCCTCCGATCACCGACCGGGTGTTGGCGCTGCTCGCCCAGACCCTGGGACGTATCGACGACGCGGCGTCCCACTTTGAGGATGCGCTGGACTTCTGCCGCGACCGGTTCCACGGCGAGCAGGGTCACGTCTCGTATGAGTACGCCGTCCTGCTATTCACACGTCGCGGCCCCGGAGACCGGGAGCGGGCAATCGAGTTGATGTTCGATGCGTATGCCAAGTGCCACTGGGTATCCCACGACCGCATGGGGCCGCTTCACAAGAAGGTGATGGACTGGCAGAAGGCTGAGGGGTGGAGGTACGCGGCGCGAGAGTTGCACGTGTCCATCAAGGAGGGGCAGTTCGACGAGTACCTTCGCCGGCACCGGTTCACGCCGGAGCAGATGAACATGCGGCACATTTACGGGAGCTCCGTCATCACCGCTGCCGCCCTGACACGCGATCCGGAAACCGGCAAGAGAGGCATGAACCGGGAGGTCTTGCAGGCACTGATCGACGCGGGGGCGGAGTTCGACATCATAGGGGCAGTCGCATGGGGGCTGAACGAGCGCGTTGAAGAGCTTCTCGATGACGATCCCTCGCTTGTGAACATCAAGCTGGGATTCAATACGCTGATGGACGTCGCGTTTCAGTTCGATCAGATGGAGACGGCGGAGCTTCTACTGGAGAGAGGCTACAGGCTGCCCATCCCCATGGGTGGGGACGACGAGTGGATTCGCTGGGCCGTCGGGCAGGGCGCTAACGTCAACGGCCCCCGGAACGACGGCTGGCCGCTGAACCATCAGGCCGGACATGGCCGGATGAAGGGGGTGGCGACTCTACTCGAACTTGGCGCCGACCCGAACCCGCAGGACGAGCAAGGCAACACGCCAATGCATCGGCTTGCCCAACGCGGCACGGGCCGGGAGTTCGCGAAGCTGCTTCTAAAGCACGGGGCCGACCTGTCGATCAGGAACGTGAAGGGCGAGACTCCGATGGACCTGGCGGCCAAGGCGAAGCAGCCAGCCATGCTGAATCTTCTACGGGAACACCTCCAAGAGGGTGTTTAAAAACTCCATTCACACTGAGCCTGTCGAAGGGTCGTTCATGGTTCGACAAGCTCACCACGAACGGATCCGGAGACTCCCTAACACACCAAAGCGCAAACAGCACATCTTGTAATACAGGTGAAGAGTCTTCACAACTTCGTGTTGCAGGTTGGAGTGCCCCTGCATAATGTGACATACTCAGGCGGGGCAAGGGTAAAGGCAGCGGTGCTCTTCGGTCAGCGGGCTGGGAATTGAAAGCGAGACGTGAGCATGTCAGATGGCAATGGTTGGATCCAAGCAACGACACTGGCCGAGATCGGTCCGGGCAACGCCAAGGCCGTTCAGATTGGAGGAGAAGGGCGCAGCATCGCCCTGTTCAACGTCGACGGACGCATCTTCGCAACCGACAACCAGTGCCCGCACATGGGGTATCCCCTGACTAGAGGGATGGTGCGCAACGGCGTGCTCACCTGCGATTGGCACGGGCGACGCTTCGATCTTGAAAGCGGTGGCTGCTTCAACAATATGTGCGACGACCTAGCCGTGTTCCCCGTGGAAATGCGGGGCGAGGAGATATGGATTCGCCTCGGCGACGATGAGTACCACCGCAAGGAACAGCACATGCGGCTCCTGTGGGAGGGGCTGCTGGAATGCGACCGCTGGACGATCTCCAAGGCGATTGCCCTGATGCTGCGGGGGAACGTGTCGGAGAATGAGATCGTAGCCGTGATGCTGAAGCATTTCGGACGCCATGTCGCAAGCTCGCGGGGCGGGGGAGCTGGTGTGGACCTCGCCCGAATCATCAGCGGGGTCGGCCTGAGTAGAAGCTACGATGGAGCGGACCGGCTTATGGCGTTGTCCACAGCGGCGACCTCAGCGGCAGGAGAGGCTGCCAGCCGGCTGGAAGTGGTGACACTGCCGGAGCCCGTCGTCTGGGACCGCATCGCCGACTGGGTGCGCCTCTTCTCGCGCAACGGCCAGTCCGACCGCATCGAGAGATGCCTGTTCACGGCGCGAGAGAAGGGCGACCAGGATCTGATACTCCCCCTCCTCTACGAATGCGCGGCAACGCCGGGCTTCCTTGGATTCAACGACAACCTCCCAACACTGGGATATCTGGCCGAGGCCGCCGAGTCATTCGGTTGGGAGCAGACCTCTGAGCTTGTGATTAATCTGGGGGCCAAAATCGTAGGACAGCGGAGGGGAGAGCCGGGGCCGTTCCTTCGGGACGCCATGAGAAAGTTGACCTCGCTGGAGGAGACGATTGATCGTGCCGCCAGCATGGAGCGAACTGCCGACGAGTATGATGAAGATGCCCTCGTCGAGGCGGTGCTCAGCGTCGATATCGACCGTTCCTTCGATGCGCTCGCGGCAGCGCTGTCTACGGGCGTTCGCCTCGAACGGCTCATCACCACCTTCGTGCTGCTGGCCGCCGATCGGATGGCCCGTACACCCGTAAACGTCGATGCCGGATGGGAGAATCTGACGCAGGAACTGAGTCTCGCCCGCTCCCTGCGCATGGCGCGGAGGATCGCCGGAGACCGCGTCGCCATTATGGGCCTGTTCCACGTCGCTTGGACGGTGTTCGAGAACCGATGGCTCAACATTCCGCACAGGCCGCTGAGCGAGACGCCCCTCAGTGACGAGCAGCCGTACACCGGCGAAGATGAGGGCCTTGCCGCAGTCGGCGACGCAGTCGAGACACTCCAGGTCGGCGAGGTCGGAGACCGTGTTCTAGCCTATCTGGCGGGGGGTCATGACGGCGGTCGCCTCCTCCAGGAAGTGGGTCGGCTGGCACTGTGGAACGACACCGGAGTGCAGCTGCTTCCGACTCTTCAGACGGTTGCCGCCGAGTGGGAGGCAGGC
>JAPPDQ010000536.1 GCA_028875495.1 Chloroflexota bacterium | reverse complement strand
TACTGCTACTATCCAACGAAGCACCTCCTTTCTTCAGAGACCACAACCGTAGACTTTCTTCCACCACCCTGTCTCCTAAGGCCCATTATACCGATTGGCTGGGGGAAGTCAAAGCGGAGTTGGGGTCGCAAATGGGGCCTTTACTTTTTCGGAAGGTTACCGGATAGTCCGTTCGTGGTGAGCCTGTCGAACCATGATCGGACTGCCCTTCGACAAGCTCAGGGCGAACGTGGTTACCAATGGCAAGACGGAAACCGGAATGTTCTGTGGTAACGAAAAGGCGGAGGCGAGGGCGATGATACGAGGACTGGCCGGGGCCATCATCTGGACGGACGACTTGGAAAGGATGGTCGGCTTCTACCGGGACACGCTCGGACTGACGCCGAACTCGGAGCGTCCGCACTTCGTCTCGTTCAAGTGGGGCGACGTCCGGCTGGGAATCGGGAGCCATTCCGGCGTCGAGGGAGCGTCGAGGGATCCGTACCGGGTGATGGTGAACCTCGACGTGGAGGACATTCACGCGACGCATGAGCGGCTGTTGGAAGCCGGGGTGGAGTTCCTCCGTCCGCCGGAGCGCGAGCACTGGGGTGGGTGGGTGTGCACCTTCGCCGACCCGGACGGGAATATTTTGCAGCTGCTCGAGCAGCCTAAGGGCGACTAGCCTGCCTGGTTCTTGGCGGCCTCCAGCGCGGTGACACCGATTTCGAAGATCATGTCGTCGAGGGTGAAGCCGACCATGACGTCGGCGGCCATCTGCCTGCCCGCCGCGCGGACTGCGTCGCGGACAGTCTTCTCGAATTCGAGGACCTTGGGGTGCTCGCCCTGGCCGGGTAACCCGAGCGACTGGGCGATGTCCTGCGCGCCGGACGTGAAGAAGTCGATGCCTTCCACAGAGAGGATGCCGTCAAGGTCGTCGAGGACGGCAACGTCTTCGAGTTGGGCGATGACGACGACGTTTTCGTTGAAGTGCTTCATGTACCTGGTCCGGGAGGCGTTCTGCCCGAAGTGACTGCCGCGCCCCGAGCCGAAGCTGCGATGGCCGTCGGGAACGTAGCGACATGCGTCGGCGAGGGCCTGTGCCTGCTCTTTTGTGTTGATGTGGGGGCCCATGATGCCCATGATGCCGCGGTCGAGGAAGCGGAGGATGGTCGAGTTGTGGATGTTGGGCACGCGCGCCATGGGAGTCAGGCCGGCGGCGGCGGACGCCCGGGCCAACTCCTCGATGTCGGAGGTGGTGAATGGCCCGTGCTCGGAGTCGAACATGACGAAATCGAATCCGACCAGGCCCATCATCTCGACGATGGTGGCGGACGGGAACCTCATCGTGAACCCGACGGGTTTTTCGCCGGCTGCTATCTTGGTGACGACGTTGTTCGTGCGCATTGGGAACCTCGCTGAAAGGGTGCGGGTATTGTAGGCGAGCGTCGTCGCATGGACAACACGTGCTGGCTTCCGGAACGGTTGCTACGCCCCGATGCCAATCTTTGGCAGGGACGCTTTGACCGCGCCTAGCATGTCCTCGATCTCCTCAGGGGTGACATAGCCGAGATGGCCGATGCGGAACATTTTTCCGGTTAACTCACCGTATGCGCCCGCAAGGACCACGTCGTGGTCGTCGAGGACGACCTTGCGGAGGTCATCGGCGTTGACGCCGTCGGGCATTCGGACGGAGGTGACGGTGTTGGAAGCGACGCTCTCATCCGGGAAGACCTCAAGGCCGAGCTCGCGGATACCGTCGCGGGTCATCTGCGCGATGTCGGCGTGGCGCTGCCAGACGTTCTCCACACCCTCGTCGATGATCTTGGTCAGAGCGTAATCGAGGGCGTAGATGGCGGAGAGGTTGGGCGTCCAGGGCGGCTGACCGATGTCGAAGTAGTCCTTGTAGGCGGCGAGGTCGAAGTAGAAGCGCGGCATGGTCGCTTTCTCGCTGGCCTCCCATGCGCGCTCGCTCATGCTGATGAAGGCGAGGCCAGGCGGGAGCATCCAGCCCTTTTGAGAGGCCGTAGCCACCACGTCGAGGTTCCAGTCGTCGGTCTCAAGCGGAAGGGAGCAGACGCTGCTGATGCCGTCCACCAGGATGAGCTTGTCGAACTCGTTCTTGACCACCGAGGCGACCCGCTCGATGTCGTTGGTCACGCCGGTGTTGGTCTCGTTGTGGGTGACGAGAACGGCGGATATCTCCGGGGCGGCGTCAAGGACACGCCGGAGCTCGTCAACATCGACGGCTGTGCCCTGCGGGAAATTCACCATCGTCACGTCGGCTCCGAATATCTCGGCGATCTTGCCGAAGCGGTCACCGAAGGAGCCGATGGACGCGCACACAACCTTCTCGCCCGGCGAGAGGGTGTTGGCAACGGCGGCCTCCATGGCACCGGTGCCGGAAGATGTCAGGATGAACACGTCGTTCTCGGTGCGGAACACTTGCCGGAGCCCGTCCGTGACCCGGAAGAGCATGTCCTTGAAGCGCGGCCCCCGGTGGTTCATCATCTGGGTAGACATCTTGTCCAGGATGTCGTCGGGGACGGGTATTGGGCCCGGAATTCGCAGATTCGTCATTGGATCTCCTTATTGCGCTTGGTGCCTAGACGATTCTAGCACGGCGTGGCATTCTCAAGAATTTGCCTCGTCTGCGCCACGTCTCTGTCGATCTGCTCCAGCAGGGCCTCGACCGAGTCGAACTTGACCTGATCGCGGAGCCGTCGAACGAACTCCAACCGGAGCGTGCTCCCGTACAGGTTGCCGTCGAAGTCCAGGATGAAGGGCTCGATGGTACGGTCGAGGCCGCCGAACGTGGGATTTGTCCCGATGCTGACGGCAGCCTTCAGCTTGCGATCGTCCAGATGGGCATAGGCCGCGTATATGCCGTCCCCGGGCGTGGCCATTTCGCTTGGAGGCGCGATGTTGGCTGTCGGGATTCCAAGGCTGCCGCCCCGGCCCTTGCCCGAGACTACCGGCCCCTCCAGGGTGAATCGTCGGCCCAGCAGGTGCGCGACTCGCTCCACATCGCCTTTGGCGAGGGCTGACCTTACCGTCGTGCTGCGGACGGCGTGGCCCTTATCGTCCTTCAGTCCGTCGACGACCTTCAGCGTGAAGCCCATTTCTTCGCCTAGCTCCGTCAGTCGCTCGATGGTGCCTTCACGTTTGCGGCCCATGGCGAAATCGGGGCCTACCACCAAGCTCACCATACGCAAGTTCTCTTGCAGGAGCGAGATGAACTCCCCGGCGGCCAGACTCGCGAGTGCCCGGTCGAAAGTGATCGGAACGGCAAGGTCGATCTTGGTCTGTCCCAGCAGATCGAGCCTGTCTTCAAACGACGTGAGGTACTGCGCCTGAAAGCTCGGGCTGAGCACGGCGGCCGGATGCTCTCGGAATGTCACCACGCCGGCCAAGAGGCCCTTGGACGCGGCCTCGCCGATGAGTTGTGAGATGAGGTGGGTGTGTCCCCGATGGACGCCGTCGAAAACGCCGATGGTGAGGGCGGTGTCGCCCCGGACGGCAAAGGCCCCCAACTCGTCGCCGATCGACATTCAACACCTGTGTGGGACTGCTTGACGGCTCACCGCCGCACCAAAGAGCGATGCTAGCATGGGGGTGTGGGAGCGTCAAGAAAAGTGTGGAAGAAAGAAAGTAGAAAGTAGGGCGTAGAAAGTAGGGAAATCCACACAAGCGATTCTTCGGCTCCACAGCCCTTTCAACGAAGGAGCACACGGTAGGGAATACCCATTGCGGTACTCCTTCCCACGCCAGGCTTCTCGTCGCTGTTATAATCTGTTGGCTGTCAGCCATCACAATCCCGGAGTTATGAATGCTCTCTATTGATTTCGATACTTATACACTGTCCAACGGTCTGGACGTTATCCTGCACCGCGACGAGTCGCTGCCGATGGTGGCGGTGAACCTGTGGTACCACGTCGGATCGAAGGACGAGGAGCCGGGCAGGACGGGGTTCGCGCACCTGTTCGAGCACATCATGTTCGAGGGATCGAAGAACCACAATAAGGACTTCTTCGAGCCGCTGGAGAAGGTCGGCGCGAACATAAACGGCTCCACGACCAATGACCGCACGAACTACTGGACGACGGCGCCGTCCAACAACCTCGAACTCATCCTTTGGTTGGAGTCCGACCGCATGGGGTTCCTGCTGGAGGCCCTCGACCAGGAGCGGCTCGACCTGCAGCGCGACGTGGTGAAGAACGAGCGGCGGCAGAGCTACGAGAACCGTCCGTACGGGAAGGCGTACCTAGCGATGGAGACGGCGGTGTTTCCTGCTCCGCATCCGTACAATTGGCCGGTCATCGGATCGCAGGAGGACCTGAATGCCGCCTTGCTCGACGACGTGCAAAACTTTTTCCGTACGTACTATGTGCCCTCAAACGCCAGTCTGAGCATCGCCGGGGACTTCGACCCCGACGAGGCGAGGAGACTCGTCGAGAGCTATTTCGGGGACATTCCTCCCGGTACGGCTATTGACCGGGTTGGCCGCATGAACTCAGGCTTGACCGGCGAGGTGCGCATGGATATGCGCGACAAGGTGCAGCTTCCCCGCCTGTCGCTCGTCTGGCCGACCGGCCCGATGTTCGACGACGACGAGGCTTCACTGGACATAATGGCGTCGATTCTGGGCGACGGAAAGAGCTCCCGCCTGCACAAGACGCTCGTATACGACAAACGAATTGCCCGGGACGTGACGGTGGCACATTACACGCGAGAGATCGCAGGAGAGTTCATCGTGCAGATCACGGCGAACCCCGGCCAGAGCCTCGAAGAGATCGAGCAGATCGTACACGAGCACCTTGAGGGAATTCACCGCGAGCCTCCAACCGAGCGAGAGGTCGGGACGGCCCTCAACCGGTTCGAGGTCGACAACGTGCGCGGACTGGAGAAGATCGGAGGCTTCGGGGGCAGGGCGGACCAGTTGAACCTGTACCATACGTTCACAGGCGACCCGAACCTCATCAACACCGACATCGAGCGGTATCGGGCCGTGACCGCCGAGGACGTAATTCGCGTAGCGACGCAGTCTCTCGGTCCAAACAGAGTCCGCATGACCGTTCTGCCGGAGGACGCCGTCGAGGCGAGAGCCGGCGCGGATATCGACCGGTCGACGATGCCGGTCAGCGCATCGCCGCGATCCTTCAGTCCGCCGGTACCCCGCCGCGCGAAACTGGACAACGGTCTCGACATTCTGTACGTTGAGGACTCCCGTCTGCCTGCCGTGTCTATGAGCCTCATCGTCGACGCGGGGGCGACAGGCGACCCACCCAACAGGCCGGGCCTTTCTCACCTTACAGCCGTCATGCTGCCTGAGGGCACGCCAACGATGACGAGCCAGGAGATCTCCGAGGAGATGGAGTTCATCGGCGCGCACCTGAGCAGCTCTGCCGGGTATGAGCAGGTGTCCGCATCCACGTCGGCGCTGACGCAGCATCGGGGCAGGGTGATGGAGATCCTCGCGGACGTTGTTACGCACGCGAACTTCCCGGAACACGAGCTGGAGCGGGTACGCAAGGAGCGACTGGTAGACCTTCGCCGCATAGCGGACGACCCCAATTTGATAGCTCAGCGGGCATTTCGGGCGCTTCTTCACGGCAAGGGGACGCCGTATGGAAGCCCATTGACGGGTACGGAGGATTCCGTTGGCGCCATCACGCGTGACGAGATCGTCGAACAGTTCCAACGCACGTATGTCGCTGATGCCGCTACTCTTGTCGTAGTGGGAGACACTACCAGGGACGATGTCTTGAGCCTGGCCCAAGCGCGGTTCGGTCACTGGTCTGCCGGCGGTCAGTCCCAAGCTGCTGGCGCGCAACGCCGGAAATCTGATACTCCTGCACAGAACGCCACGACGATTTACCTTGCGGACAAGCCGGGTGCGGCGCAGTCGGTCATTCGTGCGGGACATCTCACGATCGACCGGCATGACCCCGATTACTACGCGCTCAACCTGCTTAACTACCTGTTCGGGGGCCACTTCATGGCACGCATGAACCAGAACCTCCGGCAGGATAAGGGCTACAGCTACGGTTTCCACTCCGCCGTGGATTGGTCCACGGGGCCGTCCATGCTCGCGGCGTGGGGATCCGTGCAGACGGCGGTCACGAAGGAGTCGGTGATCGAGGTGCTCAAAGAGTTCGAGGATATTTGCACAGGCCGTCCGGTCGATGATGAGGAATTCACCGACGCCAAGAACGGTCTCCTCAAGGGGTTCCCTAGCCAGTTCGAGACGCAGACTGACCTTCTCTCTCAGCTAGGTCGGATCGTCATGTTCGGACTGCCGGACGATTACTATTCCGGTCTTGCGGCCCGGTACGAGGGTCTCACAGCCGACGAACTGCGCCGCGTCGCCATCGAGCGCGTGGACAATGAGCACCTGTCCCTTCTGGTCGTCGGAGACCGGACGGTCGTCGAGCCGGGCTTGGAGGAGTTGGGGCACCCCATCGTGCATGTAGACTACGAAGGGGTCTTGATCGACTGACTCACGCATCTAAATTAGCAGCAAAGGGAGGAATAGTAGATGACGCAGGGCTATGAGGACATTGCAGACCGGCTGCAGCGCTCCGGTCGGGGCTTGGGCGAGGAAGAGCGGAAGTTCGAGACGAAGCAGTTGGAAGCGCAGCCATTCGTGGGCATTCGGACGAATGCGACGATGGACAAGCTCCCGGAGATCATGGGGTCTCTCTTTGGGGAGGTGTACGGCTATATTCAGCAGAATGGACAGGCTCCTACAGGCATGCCCTTC
>JAPPDQ010000225.1 GCA_028875495.1 Chloroflexota bacterium | reverse complement strand
CGTCGATGCCGCGATTGCTGGCGGCGTCGATCTCGATCAGGTCAAGCGAGCGGCCCTCGTTGATCGACTGGCAGATGTCGCACGCATCGTCCGGCTCCCCGTCCTGCGGTTCGCGGCAGTTGGCGGCCTTGGCCATGATGCGGGCCGTGCTCGTCTTGCCGGTTCCACGCGGGCCGGTGAACAGGTACGCATGGGCGATCCGTCCGAGCGACACGGCGTTCCGCAGGGTCTGCGTGACGGCATCCTGGCCGACGACCTCTACGAGTCGCCTCGGACGCCATTTTCTGTATAGGACTTCCGCCATGTCCTCTCGACTTGGAAGAACTCAGGGGGTTGCCGGGCCGCTCCGTAAGTCTCTCATACAATCAGTCGATGCGAAACCGGCATTTCCTAGTTATGCCGTGGACTCATTTGCCCCATCGCCCGTGACGTGGCTGCCTTCATCATTGCCTCGTCATCCGGCTCCTCGTGGTCGTAGCCGAGAAGGTGCAGGACGCCGTGCACCAGCAGGACGGTTAGCTCCTGTCCCACCGGGTGCCCCGCTACTTCAGCCTGTCTGCACGTTTGCGGGTACGAGATGATGATCTCTCCGAGTGTCGTATCGTCGTTCTCGCCGGGCGGGAGCACAAAATCTATGTCGGTTTCGGACTTATCCCGTTCCTCTTCGCCGTAGTACTCGCCCTCGTGCGTGAACGAGAACGACAGCACGTCAGTGTTCTCGTCCAGTCCCCTGTACTGCCGGTTCAACTCGCGGACCACCTCGTCGTCCGCGATCACGACGCTGACGTGGGTGTCAGGGTTGCACGACTCGGACTTCAACGCTGAGGAGACGGCCTCCATGACTTGGCTCTCGGAGACGACGTTTGCGAACTCGTCGAATACCTGGATGTCGATCCGGGAGTCCGTCAACGGACTCGTGAAGGCCTGCCTCTACTCATCGGCGGCCTCTGCCTTTCCGGCTTCGTATCCCTCCGCGTATCCGAGTCGCACGGCGTGGGCCATCGCGGGCACCATCGCCCTTATGAAGCGGCCCAGGCTCGCCTCGTCGGCCTCGTCCGGCAGTTCGCCCATCTCGTTCAGCATGATCTGTCCGGCAATGGATACGTAGGGACTGAGCCAGTCGGGAACGTAGTCGTCGACCTCGGCGTTCTCGGCTGCGTCCTCGACGAAGGTCAGCGTGCTCAGGGTCTCATCGTCGCCGCTCTGTCCGGTCAGAAAATCGAGGGCGGCTCGAAAGGACTCCTCGAACTCCTCGAACGGGTCGTACTGTGCCATGATATGACTCCTTCGACCGACGGACTCTGCGGCCCTGCCGAACTGCCACTATGTTACCAGAATCTCTGTTCGATATCCTGCTTCAAATGCGGCAAGTTCGCCCGCAACCGTGGTGCAGATTGTATACTTGCAGGGCAGTTCTCCAAGGGCGAGGAGCTATAATTCATGCCGGAATCCGCGCTGTACATTGAGCGCATCGAGCAGGCCCAGGAGCGCCTCGAACGCCTGCTGGCCGAGCACCAGGCGGATGACCGCCTCACGCCCGTCACGGTCGTCGTGCCGTCGACGTACTCGGGGCTCCACCTGCGCCGCGACATCGGAAGGCGCGGCCTCGTCAACGTGCAGTTCATGGTGCTCCCTCGTCTCGCGGAGCTGCTGGGCGCGCCTGGGCTTGCCGCGAAAGGACAGAGGCCGCTCAAGCCCCTCATCGAGTCGGCCGCAGTTCGCAAAGCGGCGGGACAGGCTTCCGGACGGCTCGAATCGTTCCGAAATCACCCGTCCTTCCATTCCAGCCTCCGCACGACGTTCCGTGACCTCCGACTTGGAGGATCGAACGCTCTGACGACCCTTGAACGGCGGGGCGAGATTCCGGCCGAGATCGTCCGGCTCTACACAGTCTTCCGTGAATTGACCAAGGACTACTACGACCGTGAAGCCCTCGCCGACGCCGCTGCAGAAACCGTCGCAAAGGGCGAAGCGGCGGCGCTATCCGACCTCGGCCCGGTAATCGCGTACCTGCTCCGAGACCTTTCGCCGGGCGGGCGACGACTGTTCGACGCGCTGAGGACGGCGTGGACTTGCTCGACGGTCGTAGGCCTTACGAGTGATAGCGAGGCAAACGAGGCCACGCTGGGGAGCATCGTTCCTCCCGGAACGCGCCTGCCGGGGCCGGAAGAACTGTCGAGCCCTCTGCGGCGGAAGTCGACTCTGCTCATCACGTCCGACACGCGGGAGGAGGTACGAAGCGTGGTGAGGGACATCGCCTCCACCGTGCACGCGGGTACCCCCTTCCACCGGATGGCCGTCTTGTACTGGCAGCGGGAGTCGTACGCATCACTCATCGCGGAGCAGTTCGCCATGTCCGGCGTGCCGACCGCAGGCCCGGCAACTGAACGGCTGGCCTCGACTCCGGTCGGACGCATGGTGAAGGGCATGGTCGATCTCGCGGGCGGCGATCTGCCGAGGGAAGAAGTGATGCGCTGGCTCACCTCCTGTCCGGTGAAGTCCGCGGCGTCGGGATTCCGCCCCTCGCGTTGGGACGCGATATCGCGCGACGCGGGTGTCGTCAGGGGAATTGAGCAGTGGAGCGAACGTCTCAAACGCTATGCGGAGCGGCAGGAATGGGCGGCCAACGACCAAAACGATGACGTTCCCGAAGCCAAGCTGCTGAGAATCAAGCAGACGGCAAGGGAGGCATGGTCGCTGCGGGCCTTCATGCTGCGGCTGGACGACGACCTAAAGCATCCCTCGGACGGTTCCAAGTGGCGAGACTTCGTGGAGTGGATCGACGGCCTGATGAGCCAGTACATGGACACCGCCTCGCTCCCACCGACCGAGCGAGAAAATCTGGAGGCCGTCGAAACGAGCATCCGGGAACTGGAGAGTCTCGACGACGTGGAGGACGGCACGACGCTGGACGGTTTTCGAGTCGCGCTAGAAGAGGCGCTCGGCGGGACGGCGGCCCGAGGAGGCGCGTTCGGGGAAGGGGTGTTCGTTGGATCGGTCGGGAACGCGGTCGGCCTCCGGTTCGACAAGGTCTACCTCTTGGGCATGGTCGAGGGCCTCGTGCCCCCACGCTTCCGCGACGATCCCCTCCTGCCTGACGACGACCGCGAGCCGGCCGGTCTCCCACTCCGGCGGGGCACGGCTGCCGAACGATATGAATACCTCGCGGTGGCATCTACCGGACGCGCCACCGTGCTCACGTTCGCGCGCGGCGACAACGCCGCCCAGAGGGAGCAGCACCCGTCCCGGTGGTTCCTCGAAGAGGCGTCACGGCTCAACGGCACATCCGTCTACCCGTCGATACTGTCGTCCCCCACCGAACTCGCCTCCCTGAGAAAGCAGCCTTGGCTGAAAGTAGTGGCGTCGGCCCAAGAGAGCATCGATGCCGTCTCAAGGGCACAGTTCGCGGATATCCACGACTACGATCTCCATCATCTCTGGGGATGGCGTCGATCCGGCAATCGCATCGGCGAGCACCATCTCGCAGCGTCGGAGAACGTCATCGCGAGAGCCCTGCGGATGGAGAGGGCCAGAAACGCGAGGACGCTGACGATTTGGGACGGCGACCTCTCGGCGGCGTCAACGTCCTCCGGGCGCATCGGGCTTTCCAACCGCGAACTCTTTTCTCCGACGAGGCTTGAGGCGTGGGCGACCTGCCCGTACCGCTACTTCCTCTCGAACGTCCTCGGCATCGCCGCGCCGGAGCAGCCGGAGGAGATAGCGACCATCTCCCCCTTGGATCGAGGCTCCTTGATACACACTGTCTTGGAGCGCTTCATCAAGACGGCCCAGGAGGAGGGAACGCTTCCAGGACACGACCTGCCCTGGACCGAAGACCACAGAAGGATGCTCCTAGCCATCGCGGAGGAGCAGTTCCGGGAAGCTGAGCAGCGCGGGGTGACCGGCAAGCCGCTTCTGTGGGAGATAGCTCAGGCAGAGATCCGAAGCGACCTCAGTAGGTTCCTGGAAGAAGACTTTATGCTTCGCCGCAAACATGGCGCCTCTCCTCATTCGGTCGAAAGCGCCTTCGGGATCTCGCGCCACCGGGACGACGAAGAGCCGCCGCAGGAACCCGTCGAATGGTCGAGTTCAGAGGTAGGAACGATACGGTTTCGCGGCGTCATGGACAGGATCGACGTATCCCCGGACGGCGACTCCGCCCTCGTGCTCGATTACAAGACGGGAGGCACGACCGAGTACACGAACATGGACAAGGACCCCGTCAGGCGTGGCACCCGCCTGCAGCTCCCCGTATACGGTCTGGCAGCGCGACAGCTCCTAGGCGGTTGGGTGGACGTGAAAGTCGCCTACTGGTTCGTGTCGGACAAGGGAAATTTCAAGACGCGACCCCAGAAGCCTGCGCCCCTCGACGAGATGCTGGAATCCTTCTCTGCTGCGGTGGGAACCATAACCGACGGCATCGGCAAGGGGATCTTCCCTGCCAATCCCGGCAAGGGCAATTCCAACTGCACCTACTGCGACTTCAAGAATCTCTGTCCCACGCGGCGCGAGCGGCACTGGGAGCGAAAGCGACGCGATCCGCGCCTGTCGTCCTATACGGCGATGGCTGAGGGAGAGGCCGGTTGATGACCACTCCTTCCGATCAGCCTGCACGGGACGCCATCGTCGAACGCCTCGATGAGAACATGGTCGTCGAGGCGGGCGCGGGCACGGGCAAGACGACGAGCCTTGTCGAGCGGGTAGTGGCGCTCGTCACGACCGGGCGTGCGAACATGGGTGGCATCGCGGCGATCACGTTCACCGAGGCAGCGGCAGCCGAGCTGCGATCCCGCATCGGAGAGACGCTCGAAAAGGCGAGCGCCGATCCCGACCGTGAGCACGTGGAGCGTGAGCGGTGCGTTCGCGCGGTCGGCGATCTCGACCAAACGTCTATCCAGACCCTGCACAGCTTCGCGGGAAGCCTCCTTCGGGAGCGACCCATCGAGGCGGGCCTGCCGCCGGGATTCAACATCCGCGACCCGATCGAGGCGGAGGTCGCGTTCGAGAGGAAGTGGTCGGAGTGGCTCGACGCGACGCTCGACGACCCGGAGGCCCAAGAGGCACTTCGCCCCGCCCTCGCGGAGGGGCTGACACTGCGTCACATTCGCGAAATCGCCGTCAGTTTCAACACCAACTACGATCTGCTGGCCGATGCTTCGTTCGATTCGTCCATGGAACAGTCCGGCGAGAATGAACGGGAGACAGCGCTGTTACCCGTGCTAGAACTGCTTCGACGTTTTGCCCTCGACTACGCCGACGAACGGAAGGCCGCCGGAGAAGTGGAGTTCCAGGACCTGCTGGTGCTCGCTCGCGATCTGCTGCGTGACAGCATCCCCGCCCGCGACCACTTCCGTGAACGCTACTCCCACGTCCTCATCGACGAGGTGCAGGACACCGATCCCCTCCAGGCGGAAATCGCGATGTTCCTGGCCGAGGATGTGCTCAGCGGATCGGAGGCATCCGACAGGCCGAATGACTGGCACAGGGTTCGCCCGGCACGCGGGAAAATATTCATCGTGGGAGACCCCAAGCAGTCGATCTACCGCTTCCGACGGGCGGACATTCAACAGGTCAAACTGCTGCAAAGGCTCGTCGGGGGATCAAACGCGCTTCTGACCCGGAACTTCCGGTCCCAGTCCCCCGTCATCGACTGGGTCAATCACGTATTCACCCAGTGGATGCAGGAAAATGAAGGCCAGGCCAAGTATTCTCCTCTCACCGCGGGACCGAGCGAGGGTGGGTCGCCCCCCGTACGGTACTTCGGAGGAGAAATCGGCGGGAACATCGGAGTCGTGCGCCGAGAGGAAGCTGACGCGATAGCGCAGACGATACGAACGGCAATCGAGGAGGGCTGGCGGGTTAGGTCTGAGGACGTTGGCTCGGAAACGCGGCCAGCGAAATATCAGGACGTGTGCGTCCTGATGCCGAGCCGCACAGGGTTGGAGGGTGCGCTTGAGTACGCGTTCGAGACCGCGGGAATACCCTACCGGCTCGACAGCGCGGGGTTGATCTACGAATCGCAGGAGGCGCGGGACCTCCTGAATTGCCTCTCAGCGATAGATGATCCGACCGACCAGGTCTCCGTCGTTGCCGCGCTCCGCTCTCCGGCCCTTGCCTGCTCTGATGCCGACCTCCTGGAGTTCGTCGAGGCCGGGGGACAGTTCGACTATCTTACCGACGACGATCCCCCTGCCGGGTTTGCGTCCGACGCTCTTGCCGTCCTGAGGGAATTCCACGAACGCCGGCGCTGGACGTCTCCCGCTTCGCTGATCGAGGAATTCGTCCGGGAGCGCCGACTCATGGAACTCGCCCTGGACGCACGGCAGTGGCGCAGCCGATGGATGCGCTACCGCTTTCTGATAGACCGCGCCCGTGCCTTCGCCTCATCGGGTGAAGCGTCTCTGCGGGCATACCTGACGTGGACGGCCCGCCAGCGGGAGGAACAGGCTCGTGCGAGAGAGACCGCCGTCCCGGAGTCCGACGAGGACGCCGTCAGGGTTATGACCATCCACGGCGCGAAGGGGCTGGAGTTCCCCTTCTTGATCTTGGCAGGCCTGAACTCCCCCCCGACTCACCGCCCGGACGCGGTCCTATTCGACCGAGAACGTGGAAAGGTTGAGGTGAAAGTCGGGTCGGGAGACTCGTCCTTTCAGACGGCGGGCTATGCGGAATTTGCCGAACTCGACAAGTTGCGCGAGGAAGAAGAGGACGTGCGACTGATGTACGTTGCGGCGACGCGGGCC
>JAPPDQ010000208.1 GCA_028875495.1 Chloroflexota bacterium | reverse complement strand
GAGAACGTCAAGAGCCTCATCGACGCCGGCTACGATCCCCTCAACATCCTCATCGACCGCGCCCACGACAAGGGCATGGACTTCTTCGCAAGTCTCCGCCTCAACCACCCGATGGACCCCGCCGACGTGGACAATCCTTTCAACTGGCAGTTCCGCATGGATCACCCGGAGTGGTGTCTCACCGGCGAGGGCAAACACTCCTTCAACTGGGTGTACCCGGAGGTGCGGGCCGAGCGGTTCGCCTACATCGAGGAGTACCTGACGCAGTACGATATCGAGGGCTTGGAGCTTGAGTTCACCTTCTGCCCGTACTACTTCGAGGACGACGAGGCGGAGCGCAACGCCCCCATCATGACCGACTTCCTGCGAGACGTCCGACGCCTCGCCGATGAGACGGCGACCAAGCGGGGCCGCCCGCTCGAAATCGGTGCCAGGATTCTGCCCACGCAGGCCGGGAACCTCGCGCAGGGACTCGACGTAGCCGAGTGGATACAGGACGGGCTGCTCGACTTCGTGGCTCCCACGATTTACCAGGACCACCAGGTTGACGCCAACTTCCCCTTCGAGTGGCTCGTCGATCTCGCCGACGGCACGGACTGCCACGTCTACCCCACGCTCCAGCGAGCCGTACGAGGGCTGGACATTGCCGACAACCGTTTTAACCCCGGTTCCCTCGAGCTCCACGCGAGCATAGAGCAGCTCCGCGCGGGGGCGGCATCGTTCTGGGATCGCGGAGCAGACGGCATCTACATGCTCTTCCTCAAATGGCCGCACGGCCCCGAGCAGCGAACGATCTTCACCGAGGCCCATGATCCTGACCTGCTGAGACGCAAGCCCAAGAGCTACGTCGTCCGGCGGCACGACGACCTGTCTGTGCAGTTCGGCTACGAGTCCCAGCTCAAGGCAACGCTGGAGGAGGGTGAGGGCCCACAAACGGTCCGCCTCTACCTCGCCGATGACCCTACCCAAGTCTCCGCGACCCTCCGACTCCGCCTCATCTGGTCGACCACGCTCGACAAGCTGACCCTCCAAATCAATGGCAACCCGCTCTCACTCGACGCGGCCCGGCGAACGCAGTTGGACGCCTATCTCGCCGCGTGGCTGGAGTTGGAGTTGCCCTCGGACACGCTTGTCCACGGCTGGAACGAGATATCTCTATCCCTCGACGCCCGGCCCGCCGGACTCGGCGCTCCCGTCGTCTGGGAGGGGGTCGAGATCGACATCGAACATCCCACGCCGAGCGCGTCCTTCGGGATGCCATGATGCCTGAACATATCGGAAAACGAACATGAGCAAACGACGCCTGATCTTCTACAGCGACGCGAGGCACACCCACATCTACGCCTACGACCCTCCCCTCAGGGTGGAGGACGCCGTCGCGCCCGTGGACGACGTGACCGGTACCGGAGTCGACACCTTCGTCTACGGCTTCGGAGCCGGGCTCACCATGTACCACAACACGACGGTCGGTGAGACGTGGGCCGAGCACCTCATTAAGGCGGGCAAGACCACCTTCCGCGAGCCGGAGATATGGAACACCTTCCCGTTCTGGCGGGCCTACTCGAACATCAAGAGCCTCCGGGATCGCGGCCTCGACCTCCTTGAGCTGCTCACAGACCGCGCCCATGAGAAGGGACTGGCGATGTGGGGCAGCATCCGCACCAATCACGGCCAGGACCCTGCCTTCATCGACACCGCCGACAACTCCACGTTCAAGATCGAGCATCCTGAACTGCACCTCAAGACCGTGCCGGGACAGCCCTTCAACTGGGCCTTCCCGGAGGTGCGCGCCGAGCGACTCGCCCTCTTCGAAGAGGCCGTGACAAACTACGATCTCGACGGCATGGAGATCGACTTCGTCTTCAGCCAGTACCTGTTCGAGCGTGGGGAGGTCGAGAAGAACAAGCACCTCGTAACCGAGTTCGTGGCCGACGCCCGACGAATAGCAGACAAAGCCGCCGCCGACAAGGGCAAGCCCTTCACCCTCGGCGCGAGAGTCTTTCCCACGCCGGAGTCGAACGCCGCGACCGGTCTCGACATCGCGGATTGGATCGCGGACGGCCTCGTCGACTTCCTCGTGCCCGCCGTATACGGCCCCATACAGATGGATGTCAATCTCCCCTTCGAATGGATCGTCGATCTCGCTGCGGGGACCCCGTGCGAAGTCTACCCCGCGCTCCAGGACAAGGTCTTCTCCGTCCACACGAGCGGTATTCACCAGGTCGACCGCCGCATCTACGAACACGCCGCGAAGCCGGAACATTTCCGTGCCGGCGCAGCCGCCTACTGGGCAAAGGGCGCGGACGGCATCTATCTCCCGTGGTTCGACTGGCCCGTTGAGGCGAATGAGAAGCAGATCCTCTCGGAGATCCACGATCCCGACCTCCTCAGCGAGAAGCCCAAGCACTACTGGTCGCCCGTCCGTGACGTGGACGGCGACTACGAAGGGTACGAGTCCCAATTGCCGCTCACCCTCGAAACGGGCGTCGAGGCGTTGGAGCAGGTCGTTCAGATATATCTAGCGGACGACAGCGCCCGCAGCGACGTTCGCCTGCGCCTCAAACTCACCGGCTCCGTCGCCGCTGATGTGGTGTCCGTCACCCTCAACGGCGAAGAACTCGATTGGGAGACCTGCCGCGTCACCCGTCACGGCGGGGGAGGGGACATCTTCGCGTGGGCCGATTTCCCTGTCGACACGAACCTGCTCCGTCGCGGAGTCAACGAGATCGGCGCCGCCGTCCTCTCCCGCCCCGAAAACCTCGTGGCAAGCGTCATCCTCCAGAGCGTCGAGGTCCTGGTCGACTACCCCGGCAACGCCGCAAACACGGAGTTCGACCGCATTTCCCTCGGTCGTCGACTCTGATAAGACATGCCCCGAACGTTCAAGGCGATCATCTTCGACTTCGACGGCCTGATCGTTGATACCGAAGTCCCGGAGTACGAGGCGTGGCTGAGCATCTTCCGCTCCTACGGCGTCGATCTGCCCCTATCGGTCTGGACGCCCCACATCGGGGGAGGCAGTGAAGCCTTCGACATCTACGACCATCTCGCGGAGCTTACCGGTAAGCCCATAGACCGCGATGAGTTGCGTCCCCGCAGAAGGGCCGAGTTCGCCAAGCTGTTCGAGGATGCCGCCCCTTTGCCCGGCGTCGAGGACTACATCGCCGCCGCACGCGAACGAGGGATGCGACTCGGCATCGCTTCAAGCTCCCCACGCAGGTGGGTACACCCCAAACTGGAACAGCTCGGCCTCGCCGACACGTTCGACACCGTTGTGTGCGCCGACGACGTTGGAAGCGCCAAGCCCAATCCCGCCTCCTACCTAAAAGCTCTCACCGATCTCGGAGTCACTCCCGACGAGGCGTTCGCCCTGGAGGACTCGCCAACGGGAGTGCAGGGAGCCAAGAACGCGGGCCTCCTCTGCGTCGCCGTCCCCGGCACATTGACCCGCGACCGCTCCTACGACCACGCAGACATGCGACTGGAATCGCTTGCCGACATGCCGCTTGAGGAACTGCTAGAGGCCCTGTCGTGACGAACGAGATGGTCATGTTTTCCAACGGCGATGTTACCTTCATGTACCGCGTCGGCGGCATCGCCGTGCACGATGGACGCCTGCTCGTCGAGCACAACGTGAAGCATGGCTTCTGCTTCGTGCCCGGCGGACGGGTGGAGTACGGCGAAAACGCAGTGCAGGCACTATCGAGAGAACTGGACGAAGAGTTGGGCGGCGGCGTGGAAATCGGACGGCTCGTCATCGTAGCCGACAACCTGTTCGAGCTGGACGGCATACGTTACCAGGAGGCAGGCTTGTACTTCGTCCTGGATTTTGCCCCAGGTCACCCCATACTCGGTCGCCAGGGACGGTTTGAGGCGGCGGAGCCCAATCTCGTGTACGAGTGGCTGTCTCTTGACGAACTGGAAGAGGAGAAACTCTTCCCCCGGTTTCTCCGTGAGCTTGCGCTGGACATTCCCCATACTCCGAAATATGTCATACAATCAGACATCGAGTCCTGCTGGACGGAATCGTATCCCAACGTGACGGAGACTTAGAAAATATCTCAGATACGCTTCGGCGAGTTTTGTCCACGCAAAGGCTCAGAGAAAGACACGTTCGCCCTGAGCTTGTCGAAGGGCAATTCTCTGCCGACACACATTGCATTGAGATAGGTTCGTAGGGCACACGGTATGCAAGACCATGCGCGAGTCGTAATCATCGGAGCGGGCATCGCGGGCGCAAGCGTCGCGTACCACCTCGCCAAGTACGGCTGGAGCGACATCGTGGTCGTGGACAAAGGCCCCATGTTCGAGACCGGCGGCTCGACGTCACACGCGCCCGGACTCGTCTTCCAGGTCAACTTCTCCAAGATGATGTCCGTCTTCGCCAGGGAGACCGTCGAGGTGTACGACAGCCTCAACCCATCCGAAGGAGAGCCGCTGTGGTTCGGCGTCGGCGGCCTTGAGGTCGCGTGGACGCCGGAACGCTTCGACGACCTGAAGCGCAAGGTCGGTGCAGGCAATGCATGGGGAGTCGAGACCTACCTCCTCGGCCCCGACGAGACCCGCGAGAATGTCCCCCTCCTGTCAGACAAGATCTACGGCGCAATGTACACCCCCGGCGACGGCAACGCCCGCGCGTGGATGCTTGCCGGAGAAATGGGCCGTCGCGCACAGGAGACCGGAAGCGCTGCCTTCTATGGCGACACCACTGTCACGGGCATCGACGTAGTCGACGGCAGGGTGACCGCAGTCCGGACCTCCGGTGGCACCATCAAGACCGACGCCGTTGTCTGCGCTGCAGGGATATGGGGCAGCCTCATCGGCCGGATGGCCGGTGTGACACTCCCGCTCCCTCCCATGCGACACCAGTACGCCATCACCACGCCGCTGCCCGAGCTGGCCGGCGAGACTGTCCGTTATCCCGCTCCCGTAATCCGCCACCAGGACCGCGCCATGTACTTCCGGCAGGACTACGACTCCTATGTCATCGGCTCCTACGACCACGAGCCGCTCCTCCTCGAACCGGAAGACATCTGGAGTCACGCGGACGCGCCGGAGATGCCCTCGATGATGCCGTGGTCGGAATCAGCCTTCCGCAAGGGAATGATCTCCGCGGGCGAGTTCATGCCCGTCCTCCAGGACGCCGAACTCGTCCAGAAGGTCAACGGCATGTTCGTCTTCACGCCCGACGGGATGCCCGTTCTCGGCGAGTCGCCCCACGTCAAGGGGTTCTGGTCTGCCGAGGGCGTCTGGATAACGCACGGGGGCGGAGTCGGCAAGGCCGTCGCCGAGTGGATGGTAGACGGTCAGCCGTCCATGGACCTCCGCGAGGCCGACATCAGCCGCTTCCATCCGCACCAGCTCACCCACTCGTACATCACCAAGCGCGGCGCTCAGCAGTACCGCGAGGTCTACGACATCATCCATCCCTCCCAGCAGATGGACGATCCGCGCGGACTCCGCACTCTTCCGTATTACGACCGCCTCGAAGACTTAGGCGCGTACTGGGTCGAGAACGCCGGATGGGAGCGTCCTCAGTGGTTCGAGGCGAACACCGACCTCCTCGATGGCTCCACCGACCACGACCACAACCTCACCGGATGGGAGGCGCGTTTCTGGTCGCCCATCATCGGCGCGGAGCACAGGGCCGTTCGAGAGCGCGTCGGACTCTTCGACCTCACTCCCTTCACCAAGCTCGACGTGAGCGGACCCGGTGCTCTGGCCTTCATGGAGCGCATCACCGCCAACCGCATGGACAAGCCCGTCGGAGCGATCACCTACACCTCGATGCTGACGCCGACCGGCGGCATCAAGTGTGACCTCACCGTCACGCGACTGGCCGCCGAACGGTTCATGGTTGTCACCGGCGGCGGCACCGCCGAGCACGACAAGGCATGGATAAGCGGTCACCTGCCCGACGACAGCTCGGTCACGATCACCGACGAGAGCACCAAGTGGTGCTCCATCGGGGTGTGGGGCCCCATGGCCCGCGAGCTGATGCGCAACGCCACCGACGACGACGTTTCCGGCGTCGGATTCCCGTACCTGACCGCTCGCCACATCTCCATTGGCGAGATTCCCGCCCTCGCCCTGCGGATCTCTTACGTTGGCGAGCTCGGCTGGGAGGTGTACGCCCCCTTCGAGTTCGGACGCAAGCTCTGGGACGCCCTATGGGAAGCCGGACGACACATGGGCGTGGTAGCAGCCGGGCTCGGTGCGTTCGACTCCCTCCGCCTCGAAAAGGGATACCGCCTCTGGGGCAACGATATCCACACCGAGTACAACCCCTTCGAGGCGGGCATTGGGTTCGCCGTACGCATGAACAAGGGAGACTTCATCGGCCGCGACGCGCTGGCAAAGGCGAAGGCGAACGGCCTCACGCGCAAGCTCTCCTGCATGACCCTCGATCTGCCCGACGCCGTGGTCATGGGCAAGGAGCCGATCCTGGTCGACGACCGCATCGTCGGCTACGTGACCAGCGCGGACTACGGCTACTCCATAGACCGGGGCATCGCCTACGGCTACCTGCCCATCGACCACGCCAAGCCCGGCATGGCTGTCGAGATCGAGTACTTCGGCGAGCGCTATCCCGCAACGGTGTCCGAAGAACCCCTGTGGGACCCCAAGTCCGAACGACTGAAGCGGTGAACTCTATTATCCATGACAGCATCGAAAGGCAACCTGAGAGGCTAGTATCCCCTCTCCCGTCGTGGGAGAGGGCTAGAGCTTGCCCCGTACTTGATACGG
>JAPPDQ010000300.1 GCA_028875495.1 Chloroflexota bacterium | reverse complement strand
AGCAAGCGCAAGCTCATCCAACTCGTGCGGGAAGGACACGTCGGCGGCTGGGACGACCCCCGGATGCCGACGCTGGCTGGCCTCCGCAGGCGCGGGTACACGCCGGAGTCTATTCGCAACTTCTGCGAGCAGGTCGGCGTCGCCAAGCGGCAGAACGTCATTGACATAGCCATGCTCGAACACGCAGTCCGCGACGATCTGAACAGGCGCGCGCCCCGCGCTCTCGCCGTGCTCAGGCCGCTCAAAGTGGTTATCGAAAACTACCCTGAGGGGCAGGTCGAGCACCTCGACGCGATCAACAATCCAGAAGACCCCGACGCGGGCACAAGGACGCTCCCGTTCTCACGGGAGTTATACATCGAGCGCGACGACTTCATGGAGGACCCGCCGCGAAAGTTCTTCCGTCTGGCCCCCGGCCGTGAGGTACGGCTGCGGTACGGGTACTTCATAACGTGCACCGACGTCATCAAGGACGACGCGGGCGAGGTCATTGAGCTTCGATGCACCTATGACCCTGAGACGCGCGGCGGACAGGCCCCCGACGGACGAAAAGTGCGTGGTACCATCCACTGGGTCTCGGCGGAACACGCGCTCGACGCCCAGGTGCGGCTGTACGACCACCTCTTCACGTCGGAGCGTCCCGACGATGACGACGACTTCATGAACACGCTCAACCCGGACTCGCTGGAGGTTGTTCCCGACGCAAAGGTCGAGCCAAGCCTCGCGGACGCTGTTCCGGGCGAAAAGTTCCAGTTCGAACGGACGGGCTACTTCGCAGTCGACCCGGACTCACGGGTCGGTGGGTTGGTGTTCAACAGGACGGTGACGCTGCGTGACTCATGGAAGAAGGTTGCGGCTAAGCTGTAAGAACTGGCTGCTATCGGTCTAGCTTCCAATTCCCGATGGACTCGCGGTAGGCCTCGATTGGCACCGTCTCCTTCTTGTTGAGCCAGCGCGACATCGGCGGAACGATTCGCAGACTGCGGTCTTCCAGCGGCAGCCGGACCGGAATCCTCCCGCGCCGGTGCGACTCGCGAAGGGCGATGGCGATCTCAAGGCACTTCAGCGAGTTCTCCCCGCTGCCGATGGGATCGACGCTGTTCTCGATGGCGTCAATAATCGACTGCACGCTGGCGAGGTTGCGGTTGCCGGCCCATCGCCATCCATCCTCGCCGTGCGTCCCGCTGCGTTCGTGCTGCGACTCCTCCTTGAAGAGACCCTCCATCTCGACCAGATCGTTGTGCCAATGGGGCCTGTCGTCGGGGTCCCGGAGCTTCCACATCTTGAGGTACATGAAGTCTGTGTAGAAGGAGCCCTTCGTGCAGAGCACCTCGATGCCGTTCTTGGCGTTCCGGTTCGTGTGGCGGAACGCCTCGACACCGTTGGCGAACCTGATGTAGCCCGCCTGCCCCTGGTCATGATCGCTGAACGGGTCTCCGGTCACCCATCCGATCACCCACGCGGCCTCGGAATCTCCGGCAAACAGGCGCGTGAGGCTCAGCCCCTGGATGTCCCACTCGTGGCCCGATCCGCCATACAGGTCGATGGCGACGACCTCGCCGATCTCGCCGGAGTCGATGACGGCCTTCGCCCTCGCGTAGTCGGTGAGGTTGCGGTCGAGGTCGCCGCACCCGAAGGTAATTCCCTTTGCCCTACAGGTCGCCACCATTTCGTCGGCGTTCGCGAGGCTGTCTGTTATTGGCTTCTCGCAGAGGATGCCCTTGACGCCGTACTCGGCGCATCCCATGACGACCTCATGGTTAGCGCTCACGGGCAGGATGGGCGCGGCGATGTCGATGCTCTCGTTGCGGAGCATCTCTCGGTAGTCCTCATACACCGGCACGCCGAACCGCTTGCGGAAGAGCTCGGCGTTCTCCGGGTCGGTCTCCGCAGCCGCGACGATCTCCGCACCCGGCGTGAGATGCCACGCCCGCGCGTGCTGCGTCCCCTTCCGGCCACATCCGATTACGCCAACGCGGTAGGTGCGTTCGGACATCGTGCTTCTCCTTATCAGCTTGGGTGTATAGGGTCGATCACCGACAGGAAGGGAAAGCGGTGAAATTCCGCGTCACGGGTACAAATACGACTCAGGCCGTTCTCCCGCATCACCACTGCCGTATGTAGGTCGTGGGCAATATTTCCTCGAAGGTCTGGTAGTTCGGATAAGGTCTGGGAAAGGACGGAGGCGTGTCGCTCCGTCGGGGTCAGAATGGAAAATCCGGGTGAATCGAGCAACGCCTGCAAGAAGCGCCAAGCCTGTTCCGCATTCAGAGGTGATTTCAGCACTCTGGGGTGAGTGCTCACACGGAAGAACTCGTAACAGATGCTCCACGTGATAAACGATGGCACGGGATCCCGCCGTGACTCCTCAATGAACTTCGCACATGGAGAATGGAATTCGGACTCTCGGTCGACGGCGTAGACAAGGACGTTAGTGTCTAAGACCTGCATCCGCTCCTTCTTCCATCACTCGGTAGAGTTCCTCACGGTTGGCGATATCCACCAGAAGTCCGCCGCAACGCCATGTCGGCAGGGGCGCAAGCGAGTCAGGGTGCGACTGCGTCGACTTCTCATCATCGAGAATCCGCCTGAGGCCCGCTTCCACGAGCGCGGACATGGTCGTCCCTCGTCGAGCGGCCTCTTCGCGCAGACGCTGCATAACCGTGTCATCTATGTTCAGAGTGGTCTTCATATGGGAAACCATATCAATGGTCAATGTGACAGGTCAACGCGGACGCCTGCCTATGCCGTGCCTTCGGGATTGTTGTACAATTCGACGGGTCGCAAACGAGGGGAGCACGCAGCTTGACGTTTGACGCCGACATAATTGAAAAGGGGCTGAGCCTGACGGTCATCGGGGTCAGCACGGCGTTTGCGCTGCTGCTGGTGCTGTCTTTTGGTGTATGGACGGTCGGCAAGTTCTTCGGGCCGAAGGAAGTCGCGGAAGATGCAGCGGACGCGTCCTCCGAGGAGAAGCGCGACAAGGCCCTCGCAGCCGCCATCGCCGTCAGCGCACTCCGCGAAATACGCGACAACTCTGCCACGCTTCCCACACCATCCTCCGGCGAATAGCCTTCCTCCACCGAACCGTCATTGGCTGAATTCATCGACTTCTTCGAATCGACCGGCCTTGCCAATATCATGTGGCAGCAGGGACTCATGATCTTGGTCGGGCTGGGCTTCATCTTCCTTGCGGTCGCGAGGAACATGGAGCCGTACGAGCTCCTCCCCATCGGGCTGGGAATCGTTGCCGTCAACATGCCGCTGACAGGGCTAACGACATTGCCCACGGAAGCAACCGGCGTGCAGGAGGCGGGCCTCTTCGGCATCACCTTCCACTACGGCCTCGCCTTCTGGAACATCCTGCCTCCCCTGATGTTCCTGGGACTTGGAGCGAGTACGGACTTCGGCCCGATGATCGCCAACCCCAAGACTCTACTGCTGGGCGCTGCTGCCCAGATCGGCATCTTCGCTGCCTTCTGGGGTGCGCTCGCAACGGGACTGTTCGAGATTCCCGAGGCGGCGTCCATCGGAATCATCGGCGGAGCGGACGGCCCGACGACCATCTTCATTTCGGCCAAGCTCGCGCCCGAGATTCTCGGCATCACCGCCGTCATCGCCTACTCCTACGTGGCGACGGTGGCGTTCGTGCAGCCTCCCATCATGAAGCTGTTTACGACGAAGGCGGAGCGGGAGATCGAAATGAAGCCCCTCCGTGACGTCTCGCGACGGGAGAAGCTCATCATCCCAACGTTCATCTTGATCGTGGTGATACTCGTGGTGCCCCGATCGGCGCCGCTGATCGCCATGTTCATGATCGGCAACCTGCTCAAGGAGAGCGGGGTCGTGCCGAGGCTCGTGCAGGCGTCGACCGACGTGATCCTCTACGTCTCGACGATCTTCCTGATGCTCACCATCGGCGCGCAGCTCGTGGCCGAGAGGGTGTTCGATCTCGAAACGCTGGCCATCCTCGGACTCGGACTCGTCGCCTTCTGCGCGGGCACGGCGAGCGGCGTGATCTTCGCCAAGATCATGAACCTGTTCCTCAAGGAGAAGATCAACCCGCTCATCGGCTCGGCGGGAGTCTCCGCCGTACCAATGGCGGCGCGAACGTCGCACCATCTCGGCCAGGAGGCCAACCCCAAGAACTTCCTCCTGTATCACGCCATGGGGCCAAACGCCGCGGGTGTCATCGGCTCTGCCGCCGTGGCGGGCGTGTTCCTCGCGCTGATTCAGTAGGGTCTTTAGTAATCGCGATATGACAGCAACGCTAAGGGTCAAGATCGGGGAGCGGTGGTACACCGTAGAGGTGGGAGACCTCGACGAGTTTCCCATTCAGGCGGTCGTGGACGGCGAGCTGGTCGAGGTCGAGATGGGCGATATGCCCGCGGCGATGTCGCCTCAGACTCACGCGGCGGACATAGCCGTGCAACGCAGCGAACCGGCGCAGCCCGCCCCCGCGCCAGCGCCGCAGCGAACAGCTAGGCCGACGTCCTCAGCAGAGCCATCACGGTCGTTCAAGACGCCGATGCCCGGCGTCATCGTGTCCGTCGCCGTCAAAGTCGGCGACCAAGTCGTGACGGGAGACCCCATCTGCATCCTCGAAGCGATGAAGATGCAACAGACGCTCCGCGCCGACTGGTCAGGCATCGTGCAGGAAGTCCACGTCACCGCAGGAGACCAGGTCGTAGACGGACAGGCGATAGCTGACTTGGAGTGAGGCCCGTCGTCAGGACCGACTCCGCCCGATCACCCCGTCCCGCTCATATTCATCCAACTCATCGTCGCTCAAAAACTGCGACAGCACCTCGCGGGTGTGCTCGCCCAGCAGCGGTGGCGGGCCTTGCGGCGCGGCGGGCGTGCGGCTCATGTACTGGAGGGAGTTCGCCATAACCGGCAGGTCGCCGATGGTGGGGTGCTCAACATTCCATACGACCTGACGTGCCTTCGCCTGCTTGTCCGCCAGGGTCTCGTCGAATGTGTTGATCGGCCCCGACGTGATGCCTACCTTCGTGAGGGCGTCGATCCACTCGTGGCGGTCCTTTGTCTTGAAGCGCTCAGCGAGTTGGGGTATCAGGTCGTCCTTGTGCGCCAGCCGCGCCGCATTCGTCTCGAAGCGCGGGTCCTCGTGTATCGTCGGACGGTCGATCAGGGGAGCGAGCTTCTGGAACATCCCGTCATTCATCACGGCCAGCATGAACCAGCGTCCGTCCTTCGCCTCGAACGTTTGGTAGGGGCATATCTGCGGGTGCGCGCTCCCGTAACGCTGGGGAGGTTCCCCCGTTGCGATGTAGTTCTGCGCTACGTTGACCATCCCCATGATGCCGGTGTCGAACAGCGACAGGTCGATGTGCTGTCCCAGCCCAGTCCTGTCGCGCTCGCGAAGTGCGACGAGGATGCCTGACACCGCGAGTGAGCCGGTCAGCAGGTCGATGGCGGCAATGCCGGTCTTCGAGGGTGGCCGGTCTGGCTCGCCCGTGACGCTCATCAGGCCGATCATACCCTGTAGCGACGTGTCGACGCCCGGCTCGTAGGCGCGCGGTCCCGTGTGCCCGTAGCCGGTTATCGAGGCGTATACGATGCCGGGGTTTATCCGCTCGATGCTGGCATAGTCCAACCCGTACCGCGCCAGATCACCCGTCTTGAAGTTCTCGACGATGATGTCGGCCTCCGCCGCCATGCGCTGCACGAGACGCTGGCCGCGCGGTTCCTTGAGGTTCACGCAGATGCTCTTCTTGCCCCGGTTGATGGAGAGGAAGTAGGCCGACTCGGTCTCCATGAAAGGAGGGCCGAGGCGCCGCGTGTCGTCTCCGCGCGGCGACTCGATCTTCCAGACGGTCGCGCCGAGGTCGGAAAGTATCTGCGTTGAGAACGGGCCGGCGAGCACGCGAGACAGGTCGAGGACCTTCAGGTCTCCAAGAGCCTTCACGTGTTGTACATCCTTCGGTTGAAATGCAGAGCCGCCGCGACGGATGGCTTCGCTCGGTCGGCCCGTTGGAACGCGCCGACTGAACCATTCTGCCATAACCGGGCCGCACTTGGTATACTTTGGCTTGCGTTGAAACCGAATGTAGCCATGACAGCCAACCCGATACCCATACGAAACGGGGAGCCCGACTACCTCGCCGAGCTGCGCGACGAGGGTATCTTTGCATTGCTTACGACCAGTGTGACGGACATGCGAAGAGCGCCGGACTACGAAGGCGTAGACCTTGCGCTTGTGGACACGACCAGGATGGCCGACGCGACCGTCAAGGCTTGCATCCTCGAGTATACGAGGCTGAAGATTCCCACCATCGCCCTCGTGCCTCAGCATGGCGTCGGGATGTTCGATCCCGCCCTGCCGTTCGCGGACGTGATGGTCGTGCCCGCGCGACCCGGCGAGATCATCCTCCGCGCAAAGCGGCTATTGAGTTCCCTTCCTGAAAGGGACGAGAGCGTGGTGCGGGCCGGAGATCTCTCCATCAATCACACGAACTATGAGGTAGCTGTCAGCGGGCGGAGCGTGAACCTACGGTTCAAGGAGTACGAGCTGCTCCTCCTGATGGCGACGAACCCCGGCAGGGTGTACACCCGTGAGCAGCTCCTCGAACGCATCTGGGGGTACGATTATCTGGGCGGGACACGCACCGTCGACGTCCACATCAGGCGGCTCCGTAGCAAGATCGAGGACCGCGATCACCAGTTCATCGAGACGGTCTGGAACGTCGGCTACAAGTTCAAGGACCCGTCGGGTTGGTAGTAACCGTTGCCCGTCAAAGCTCCATGCGACGTGAGGTCAAGG
>JAPPDQ010000059.1 GCA_028875495.1 Chloroflexota bacterium | reverse complement strand
GTACTCGATACGGGGGCGAACGGAGTTTGATTGAACACTCTCTTGGGACCTGAAGTAATCCCACTACTTGGCCGCCTTTATGTAATATGACGTGCAGGCAAATCCGGGAGGAACATCATGAAGATAACCAAAGTCGAGCCGCTGTCGGTTGATCGGTTCCTGTTCGTGAAGGTGCACACCGACGCGGGGATAACCGGCATCGGCGAGTCCGGGACGTGGGGCTTCCTCGAAGCGTCGAAAGCCGCCATCGAGAAGTTCGGGCGGTACCTTGTCGGGGAGGACCCGCTGCGAATCGAGCACCACTGGCAGTACATGTACCGGTTCGCGCACTTCCGGGGGGCGGCTATCATGGGAGCGCTCAGCGCCATCGACATCGCCCTGTGGGACATCGCGGGGAAGCACTTCGACGTTCCGGCGTACCAACTCATGGGGGGAGCCGTCCGGGACAAGGCCCGCGTGTACTACCACGTGCTCGGCGACACGCGCGAGAAGCTCGTTGAGGGCGTCAAGGCCGCGCGAGAGGAGGGGTTCACAGCGGTCGGCCACCTGACGCCGTTCCTCGACGAGGACAGGTCGATCCCGTACTTCAAGACGCACGTCGACAAGATGGAGGACGCCATCGACGCCGTGCGGCAGTACCGCGAGGCGGCGGGCGACAACGTGGACATCTGCGTCGAGATTCACCGTCAGCTAACGCCGGCGGAGGCCATCGTGCTGGCGAAGGGCATCGAAGAGTTCCACCCGATGTTCTACGAGGACCCCACGCTGCCGGACAATCTCGACGCCATGGCGTTCATAGCAAGCAAGACATCCATTCCGATCGCCACGGGTGAGCGCATTCACAGCATCCACGAGTTCCAGATGCTGCTCCAGCGCAACGCCGTGCAGTACGTCCGGCCGGACGTGTGCATGGCGGGAGGGCTCACGCACTCCAAGAAGATCGCGGCACTGGCGGAGGCGCAGTACGTGGGAGTCATACCGCACAACCCGCTGGGCCCAGTGAGCACCGCTGCCTGTCTTCAGCTTGCGGCGTGCATCCCCAACTTCGCCATCCAGGAATACCCGCTGGGCGAGCGTGAGCCGCCGAAAAGCGAGATCGTCAAGACGCCGCTGCAGGTCGAGAACGGGTTCCTCATCATTCCGGATGGGCCCGGCATCGGTATCGAGCTGGCGGACGACGCACTGGAGCGCTTCCCGGAGAAGCCGCGAGAGGTGGAGACGCGGCTCCACGTGGACGGCTCGGTGGTAGATCAGTAACTAATCGGAGGAAACCATGTCAAAGTTCAGTGTTAGCCTCGAAGTGGACAAGCCGATCCAGCACTGCTGGGACATCCTCATGGACGAGTCGAGGATGGCCGAATGGGCTATCGGGTTCCAGAGCATAGAGACTATAGAGGGCGAGCCGATGACCGTCGGCAGCAAGCACAGGATGGTCTTTGAGGAGCGCGGCAAGGAGCTCGTGTTCATTGAGACGGTCAAGGTCATCGATCCTCCCCGGGAGTTCACGTTCGACCTCGACCACGAAGTGATGAACAGCACGGTCAGCATGACGTGTGAAAGTGTTGGCGCGGAGAGGACGCTGCTCTCCAACCACACGGAGGGACGCCCGACCAAGCTCCTGTTGAAGATCATGATGCCCTTCATGGTGCCGCAGATGAAGAGGCGGCAGTTCCAACAGCTCGAGAACCTCAAGGCCATCATGGAGGCGAGTTGATTCGCTGGACGTGCGAGACAAAACCTAGTGCGCAAGCCGGAGGAATAGATGCCGAAATACAGTCTAAGTGTCGAAGTTGACAGGCCAATCGAAGATGCATGGGAAGTCGTCATGGACGAGTCTAAGATGGGGGAGTGGCTGGAGGGCTACAAGGGTATGGAGCTCCTGGAAGGCGAGCCGCTCACCGTCGGGAGCAAGCACAAGATGATCTTCGAGGAGGACGGACAGGAGCTTACGTTCACCGAGACGGTCACGGCCATCAACCCGCCCACAGAGTTCTCGTTCGACTTCGACCACGACATGATGAGCAGCAATATACAAATGATCCTTGAAAGCACGGGACCTGCGTCGTCGCGCATCACGAACCGCACGAACTTCAAGGCTGACGGGTTTTTCGTCAACCTCATCATGTTCTTCATGACGCCAAGAATGAAGGGTCGACAGCGCAGGAGCTTCGAGCGGTTGAAGGCGTTGATAGAAGCGAGTTGATCCCTTGAATACGTCCAGCATCCGCAGTGTCGCAGTCATCGGGGCCGGTCTCATGGGACACGGCATCGCGATTGAGTTCGCCCTTGCGGGATACGACGTGCGGCTCCATTCGCGTTCCGAGGAGAGTCTCGAACGTGCGCGGGGGATGATACGGGACAGTCTCGAACGGCTGCATGACCTCGGCAGAATTTCAGAGCAGCAGGCGGAGTCGGTACCGGACGGTGTGCGGATGAGCACCGAACTGGGCGAACTGGTTGGTGACGTCAATCTGGTCATCGAGTCGATCTATGAAGACATTGACGCCAAGACTGATTTGTTCGCCCAACTTGATGACCTGTGTCCCGACCGGACGATTCTGGCCAGCAACACATCCAGCTTCCTGCCCAGCAGGCTCGCCGTGGTGACGACGCGACCGGACAAGATCATCAACGCGCACTTCCTCAATCCGCCGTTCTTCGTGCCACTCGTCGAGGTAGTCCCGACGGAGGAGACCTCGAAAGAGACGACCAAAGTCGTGATGGAAATGCTGATCTCGCTCGGTAAGCAGCCGATTCTGGTGAAGCGCGAGGCGCCAGGCTTCGTGGCGAGCCGCCTGCAGATGGCGCTGCTCCGCGAGGCTCTTTGGCTGGTCGAGAACGAGGTCGCATCGGCGGAGGACGTCGACAAGGCTATCAACGCCGGACTCGGACGGCGATGGGCGACGGCGGGCGTGCTGCAGGTGTTGGAGGTTGCGGGGTGGGACCTGATATCGCGCGTCGCGGCGGACGTGTTCCCGCACCTCTCCAATGCAGACGACCCGGCACTGCTGCTTGAGATGGTCGAGCGCGGCGACAGCGGGGTCAAGGCTGGTAAGGGCTTCTACGAGTGGACGCCGGAAAAGGCCGAGGAGCTGCGGAGGCGAATCGCTAAGGGGCTGGTGGAGATCGACAAATTGCATTGACCGGAATTCGCTTCTACGGGTACAATACCTCCACTTCGTCCCAAAGGTAGAGACGCTTGGGAACCGCATAGTCCTTCGCAACCGCATCTTTTCGCCCACTACGAGGCCTCCCGTGGTCCGCTAGGACTGCGCGGGAGGCTTTCTTATGTCCTGAACGGACGCCATTGTTGATACCATGAACCGGCGCGTGGCTACGCGCCTGCCCACAGGAGACAAACGACCATGTCACAAGAAACGGACTTAATCGAGCTACGCCAACGAATCCGCCACTCGGCCGCGCACGTCATGGCCGATGTGGTGACGACAATGTTCCCGGAGGCGAAGCTGGGCATCGGGCCGCCGACGGAGGACGGCTTCTACTACGACTTCCTGGTGGAAGAGCCGTTCTCCGAGCAGGACCTTTCCCGCATTGAGAAGCGGATGCGGCGGGTCGTCCAGCAGAATCACACCTTCGAGTTCCACGAGTATCCCCGCGACGTGGCAGAGGAGATGAACGCCTCGGAGCCTCTGAAGATGGAGATCATCGACGAGATCCCCGAGGAAGAGAAGATCACGACGTATAAGCATGGGAAGTTCGAGGACCTGTGCGCTGGGCCGCACGTCGAATCGACGGGTAGGATCCCGGCGTTCAAGCTGCTGAGTGTCGCGGGCGCGTACTGGCGGGGCGACGAGAACCGGCCGATGCTCCAGCGCATCTACGGGACGGCGTTCGAGTCGAAGGACGCGCTGGACGACCACCTACACAAGATTGAAGAAGCCAAGAAGCGCGACCATCGGCTGCTTGGACGGCAGCTCGACCTATTCTCCATCCACGAGGAGACGGGCCCCGGGCTGATCATCTGGCACCCGAAGGGATCGAGGACGCGGGGCATTGTCGAGGATTTCTGGCGGGAGCAGCACCGGCAACATGGCTATGAGCTGATCTACACGCCGCACATCGGGCGCGCCAGCCTGTGGGAGACGAGCGGGCACCTGGGCTTCTACAAGGAGAACATGTACGCGGCCATCGAGATGGAGGGGCAGGACTACTACCTCAAGCCGATGAACTGCCCTTTCCACGTGATGTACTATCGGAACGATCTGCGGAGCTACCGCGAACTGCCCATGCGGATCGGTGAACTGGGGGCCGTCTACCGATATGAGCGTGGAGGCGTCGTGCAGGGCCTTCTGCGCGTACGGGGCATGACGCAGGACGACGCTCACATCTTTTGCAGGCCCGACCAGGTGTCTGACGAGGTGAACGGCGTGCTCGACCTCACGTTCTTTCTCATGAGCAGCTTCGGGTTCAGTGACTACGACGTGATGCTCTCGACAAGGCCTGAGAAGGCGGTCGGCGAGGACGATCAGTGGGAGCTCGCCACGGAGTCGCTGCGGGCGACCCTCGTGGAACGGGGAATCGAGTATCAGATCGATGAGGGCGGGGGCGCGTTCTACGGCCCGAAGATCGACATCCACATCAGGGACGCCATCGGGCGTCTGTGGCAGATCACGACGGTGCAGTTCGACTTCAACCTGCCGGAGCGGTTTGGGCTGACGTACATCGGCGAGGACGGCAAGGAGCACAGGCCGTACATGGTGCACCGGGCGCTGCTCGGCACGATGGAGCGGTTCATGGGCGTGCTCATCGAGCACTACGCCGGGGCGTTCCCCGTTTGGCTGGCGCCGGTGCAGGCGGTCGTGATCCCGATAGCGGACCGCCACGTCGAGTACGCACAGGATCTCAAGGTGCGGCTGGAGGCGTCGAACGTGCGCGTCGATGTTGACGACGGGAACGACCGCATGAACGCCAAGATTCGCAACGCCCAGCTTCAGAAAGTCCCGTACATGCTGGTGATCGGTGACCGCGAGATTGAGGCGGGCGCGGCTGCCGTGCGGCTGCGGTCAGGCGACAACCTCGGCGCTGTGCCGGTGGATGAGATCGTGGCGCGGATAGCCGAAGAGGTTGCTGAGAAGGCGTGAGTCTCTAGGGGTGTAGCAACAATTCCCGTTCAGCCTGAGCTTGTCGAAGGGTGAACCCGCCATTCATGGTTCGACAAGCTCACCACGAACGGTCTGGGCGACTCTTCAGGCGGTCACCAAGGACATCCGACCCGACAGACGCTATCCCTGTTTGACCAGCTTTTGCAGCGACCTGACCTCGCGCGGCGGGTCGAGGCGCGATCCGTATGCGGCGTATGACACCTCGGCGACGTAGATGTCGCCGTGCGAGTCTACGTCGATGCCGTGCGGGGTGATGAACTGCCCCGGGCCTTCTCCCTGCGGTTCATCGCCGACTCGCGCGACGACGGTTCCTTCAAGGTCGAACACGGTCACGCGAGGGCCGAGACGCTTGCCGGTCCAGTTTCCCCATCCCAAGGGGTTCTGTGGAATGCCGGCGTACATTTCGCCGACGTAGGCAAGCGAGTTCTCGACATCGATGGTGATGCAGGACGCCATCGCGAGGTCGTTCCACTGTGACTGGAAGTTTCCCGACGAGTCGAAGACCTGAACCCGCTGATTCTCGCGGTCGGCGACGTAGACGTTTCCGTCACCGTCGGCGGCTATGTTGTGGACGGTGTTGAACTCGCCCGGATCGGTGCCGGAGCGTCCCCACGAAAGCAGGTGCTCGCCGTCGGGCGAATACTTGTGGACTACGGCGTTGCTATAGCCGTCGGAGACGAAGATGTCGCCGGTGTTCGGGTCGACGGCGGCATGAGTCGGGTTGCTGAACGGCTTGCCGCTGAGCCTGCCCGATCCGCGACCCTTCTCACCGATGGTCATCAGCAGCTTCCCGTCGAATGTGAACTTGCGAACGGTGTGGTCGGCAGCGTCGATGCAGTAGATGGAGTCGTCAGGGCCTATGGCGGCTCCGTGAGCGCTGGTAAAGATTCCCTCGCCCCACGAGTTGATCATCGCGCCATCGCGGTCGAAGACGATGACGGGATGCTCGCCACGGTTGAAGACGTAGACGTTGTCGTCCTCGTCCACGGCGACGGACGTGGCCTCCTTGTAGGACCAGCCTTCCGGCAGATCGCCCCAGTCTTCGCCCGATATCTCGTAGGTGTAGTCGCCTTCGCCGATGGTCGTCACTATTCGCCTCCTGTTGCGGCCCTCTGCCAGACTATTCGCCCCTTCCGCGATTTTCCTGCCAGCACCATGGGAGGGGTCGTCAAGATTAATTCATCGCCCTCTAGCTGAATGAACCTCACCTGCTCGGTGCCCACGCGGTTCGGGTAGAAGGCCACCTCGATCTTGTGAATGACACGATCCTCTTGGTAGTCGTAGCGGCCGCAGTACGCGACGAAGGTGCTGGCCGCGGCGAGCTTCTCCTCGTCCGTGCCCGCCAGCATGTCGCCTGCCTCGAAGTTCGGCCTGCCCGCCGCCATCATGAGGACGGACATGTAGCCGTCAGGGGTGTACATGATGTAGCCCGACGCGTCCTCGCCGAGGGGGTAGAGCACGTCATCGCCCGTGTGAGCCTCGTAGGTGACGAGCCGCCATGCTCCAATGAGGGGGTTCTGTTCCATGTACTGGCCTCAGTCCTTCGACGCGCGGACCGGGCGTTTCTTCTTTTCAGCGTCGTCGGGACGGCCGATGTTCTTTGCCTGGGTGGGCTGCCATCCGGTGTCGTGCTGGTAGACCTTGCCCATCTCCAAGAGTGCAGGAAGGTCGACGCGCG
>JAPPDQ010000093.1 GCA_028875495.1 Chloroflexota bacterium | reverse complement strand
TGCAGTGGTGAGTGAAGTCTCCTCAGTCCCGGAGGGCATGGTAAGCCATGTGGTTCCCGCTACAACGTATGCCGTCTTCACTCATCGAGGCCCCATCGCCAACTTGCCGGAGACCATTCGCTTTGCGATGGAGGTCTGGCTGCCTCGCGCCGGATATCGCTTCAACATGATCGAAGTCGAGCGCTACGATCATCGCTTCTCTATCGAGTCGCCGCAGGAATCGGAGATGGAGACCTGGCTCGGCATAGTACCCGCCGACTGCTGACCGATCTGGTGGCTTGGAGGGTGTCCGGGAGTCTAATCAACCCGTTCGTGGTGAGCTTGTCGAACCATGAACGATGCTGCGACCCTTCGACATGCTTAGGGGAGACGGCGTCTGTTTGGGCCCTCCCTAGCCCTTCGACGATTGCGAACCGGCCTGCGACAACAGTGTGTTGGCGACCTCGGAGAGCGCGAGGGGATTGCCCTTGGTCTGGCTGTATAGGCCCTTGATGAACGTCGACGAGAGCGAGACGCCGTAGTTGTGCCGGACGATCGAGTCGACCTCATCCATCGAGAGTTCCGACAGCAGCACGCGCTGCAGGAGCCTGCGACGCTTCAGGTAGGTGAGGATTTCGGCAAGTGGATGGCTGCCCGGCAGAGTCGATGAGGGAAGCATCGTGCCGACAAGCAGCACCCGCATCGTCGACAGCTCCGGGACGATGAAGCGCAACAGGGCCAGCGTCGAGTCGTCGGCGCGCTGGAGGTCGTCAAAGACGATCACGAGCGGGCACTCGTCCGAAGCCTCCTTCAGGAAGCTCGTGACCGCGTCATACAGTCGAAAGCTCGGCTGTTGAGCGTCATCCATATCGGGGGGAGGTTCGAGGCCGACAAGTTTCTGGCGCACGTCGGCGACGATGACGGCAATTTCAGACGCGCCCTCGCCCAACTCGCGTTTCAGCTGGTCCGCATCGGTATCTTGTACGTGCGTGCGGATAGCCTGCACCCAGGGCCAATAAGACGTGGAAGCACCGGCCTCATCGGCCCAACCCCAGAGCACCTTCGCGCCGCGTTCCTCGGCATGCACGGCCAGCTCGTGGCCCAGTCTGCTCTTGCCGATGCCCTGCTCGCCCTCGATCATAAGGAACCGTCCGCGTCCGGACATCGTCTCCTCAAGACCGGCTCGCAGCACGTCCATGTGCTCGCCGCGTCCGACGAATGCGCCTTCAAAGTCGCCATTCAGCGACTCGGTGCTTACGCTCATCGACCTCGCTCCTCCTGACGATGAACCGTTCCTGCGGGAGCGCGTTCCACCAAGCTGAATGCCTTCGAGCGCCTTGATCACGTCGGCCGCCGAACGGGGCCGCCTCTTCGGGTCCTTGGACATCATTCGCAGAATGAGCGCTTCAAGCGGTCTCGGGCAGCGTGGATTGTGCCATGTCGGAGAGACCGGCTCCGTTTCCAAATGCTGACGCACTACCGAAGGCGTGTCGTACCCCATGAACGGAGGCCTCCCGCAGACCATCTCATACAGGACGACTCCGAGGGCGTACAGGTCGGAACGAGCCGTCACCTCGCCTCCGGCTATCTGCTCGGGCGGCATGTAGGTGACGGTGCCGACGATGTTGCCGGACTGCGTGACGCGCGCCCGGTTTCGAGACTTGGCAAGTCCGAAGTCGCCGATCTTCGCGGTGCCGTCCTTGGTGAGCCAGATGTTGCCGGGCTTGACGTCTCGATGCACGATGCCGTAGGCGTGGGTGAAATCGAGGCCTAGGCACACCTGAATGGCTACCCGCACCACATCTTCCAAGGGCAGCCCCTCGTCCGGCGCGTTATCGATGAGGCCGGCCACGTCGCCGCGTCTCATCAGCTCCGTCACCATGTACGGATGGGGCTCAGTGGAGTCTTCCTTAGCGTACTCTCCGAAGTCGAACACGGTCACGACATGCGGGTGGGACCCGAGCCTGCCCATGGCCTTCGCTTCAAGGTTGATTCTCTGACGCGACACGGAGTCCAGCGTCTCAATCTTGACGATGGCAATCGCGACATCGCGCTCCAGGAGGGAGTCCCAGGCCTCGTAGACCTTTTTTCTCGCTCCCTCGCCGATCATCCTCCCCAGAGAATAGCGTCCGTTGATTACCTCACCCGCAAAGTCGGAATGATCGGCGTCCGCCGACGAGTCCGAGACCTCGCTTGAGGACCGAACGGAATCCTGCTCTCCCAGCGCTCTCTTGGCGGCGGCGAGGAATGCCTGGGCGTCCACGTTGTCCGGTTCCAGTGCGAGGACATCGTGGCTCGTGTCGCGGACGTTCTCCCATCTCCGAGAGATTACCGCCTCTTCCAGTTCCCCGAGAAGCCTCACGACTTGGCGCTGTACTCGCACGCTTCTGAGGAGCGTCATGATTACCCCTTAAAACGAACTTATCTTAGATTATGACCAAAGAAGTGCTATGTCTGCTAGGTCATTTTCGCCCTTGAATTGAGAGACTTTGCGGACTCATGGCAAGGGCCGATATCCTACTGCCTTCACCACGATCCATTTGAGGAGACGCCGATGAGCACCACCATTTCGGTCCGAAAGGCGGTTCCCGCCGACCTCGACACGCTGTTCCAGCTCTATATCGATAACGGGGGCGGCAAGATCGGACAAAAACGCGATCTTCTCTGGAACGGACTTCGCAAGCTGACGTCATCGCCGGAGCTCGGCTTCCATATCCTCGCCGAAGCGGCGGGCGAGACGGTCGGGATGCTGCGGATCTGCTTCGAGTGGAGTCCTTACCGGGACGGCACGTTCTGGTGGGTCGAGAACGTCTACGTCGTACCGGACTGGCGGAGGAAGGGCGTGTACAGCGCCATGCACAAGCACATCCACACTGAGGCGGACGCCGACCCCGCGATCTGCGGCATCAGGCTCTACACCGACGAGGACAATCACGGGGCGCGACGGACGTATGAGAGCGTGGGGATGAACGGCTACATGATGGAGTTCTTTGAGATCGACTTCGTGTACGGCCCGCGCCCGACGTGAACCACGGATGAGTCCACGACGAAACCCGTTCAGCCCTGAGCCTGTCGAAGGGTCGAAGAAGTAGCGTTCATGGTTCGACAAGCTCACCACGAACGGTTTCCGACGACCTATTAGACACCTTCTACGGAGGAGTAGTCGGCGGTCATCTCGCTGCGATTTAAGTGGAGTTTACGCCGCTCTACGGGGCGTCGACCAACTCATAGGGTCGGATTTCACTTATCTGATCCGCCTCGGCACGTTGGGCGTGGTAAAGATCCCAGCGGAGTTGCAGGTTCAACCAAAAGTCCGGAGAGGTGCCAAAGAACCTCGAGAGGCGCAAAGCTGTGCTCGGCGTGATCCCACGACGCCCGCGAACTACTTCGTTGACGCGCTGGTAGGGTACTTGGATCGCACCGGCCAAAGCTTGCTGCGTCAGCTCCATGGGCAAGAGGAACTCATGAAGCAGCATCTCCCCGGGGTGTGTCGGTTCGCGGTCGGTCGGAATGCGGACCATGTGCAGTCTCCTCGTCAGTGGTAATCAGCTATTTCGACGCCGACGGGGCCCGCGTCCGTCCATGTGAAACAGATGCGGTACTGATTGTTGATGCGAATACTGTATTCCCCGCTTCGATCGCCAGTCAGTCGCTCAAGCCGGTTGCCAGGGGGTATCCGAAGATCGCTCAGGACTGTGGCGGAATCGAGTTGGTCAAGCTTTCGCTGGGCTACTCTCCATATCGACTGAGGACATGTTCGCCGCGCCATTCGAGTCGCACGGCCGTTGAAAACGTCCTCCGTACCACCGCCCTTAAATGAAACGATCACTATAGCATAGTAGCACGGTATTCATGCTATGCCAAGTGATCGGCAGAACGGGTGTGACGAGCGTGACAGGCGAGCTACTTGCGGACGGCGACGATGCCCAGCCAGTTGCGTGGGATCCATTCGACCTTCATCTCTTCGAACGCCTGGTTGACGCCTGCCTGCAGGGCGACGCTGGCCTTTTCGAACGGGACGCCCGGAAGGGAGCCCTCGATGAAGTCGGAGAATGTGCTGATGTCGAGGAAGCCGGCCCTTGTGAACTCGACCGTCTCGATCTTCTGCTCGACCACCTCGAAGCCCTGTCGTTCGAGGAGCTCGCGGTACTCGTCGGCGGTGAGCTGCTTACGGGCCTGGACTCGCTCCGCCTTGATCGGGGTCATGCCGTACTCCCGCCGGAGGAAGCGGTTGGCCTTGAACATCCACTTGCGGTAGAAGATGAGCGATTCTTCGGGAAGCGACCCGTCGTAGAAGGTAGTATTGAAAGCCAGCTTGCCACCAGGCTTCAATGTCTTCGCTATCTCAGCAACTACGGCGTCCTTGTCGGGGATGTAGTGGATGGCATTGCAGAGTATGACGGTGTCGGCCTTTTCCTTGACGGCATCGGAGATATTTTCCATCTGGCTCTGGACGAACTGGACTGCCGTATCTCCGCGGCCCTTCAGTTCCTCCATCGCCTGCTTCAGTGCCGACGACGAATGGTCGATACCGATGATGACAGAGTTCTTAGCGCCTTCCAGACGGTCGGCGATGATCTTCGTTACGCCACCGGTCCCACACGCCAAGTCGATGATTCGCTGGCCGGATCCCACGCCTGCGAGATCGACCAGCAGGGCGTTCTGCTGCCCATAGAATTCGTGCTCGGAAAATCGTTTGAAGCTGTAGTCACTGGAGGCCATATCGCTCTCCCGTCAATGCCGACATTATTCGCCGGACTGTACATCCCTGTACTTCCCTCAATCCAGAATCTCATAGTAGCAGAGCCACTGTCGGATGTCCAAATAGTAGTCAGCTTGTGTAAGCCATCTGGACCGGTGAGAGTTGGGAAGCCTTCAACTCCTCACGTATGGATTGCGCGACGGCCTGCCCCAGCATGACGTACCCCTCCGGCGTGAAGTGCAGACCGTTCCGCGCCATGTACTGCTCTTTCCCACTCTCGTGAGTGAGTCGATGCAGATCGACGATGCGCACGCCGTACCTGTCCGCCACCTCCGCCGCGACTGCGTTGTATTCCACCACGTCGGTTTCCAGCCGTCCGTAGGTGTTCAGCTTGTCCCGCCGCTCGTGGAATATAGGCGTCGTATGCGCCCAGGTGATGGCGGTTTCGGTGTTCTTTCGAATACGTCGAAAAATCGTCTCGATGTTTCGCCTGAACTCCGGCAGGGGCACCGTCTGCGGATCGTCGGGCCGGAAGCGGCGAATCTCGTGAAGGCCGCAGTTGAAATGGAAGAGGTCGGGCCTTGGACGGAGAACCCACTCTTCGAGGTTGGCAAGCACGTCACGCGTCGTCTTGATCGTCTCCTTGGGGCCCCATACCACCGCAATGTCCGAGAGCTCATCGCGCACCGTCGGCTGGTAGTCCTGTCTGATGCAGTCGCCAATCAGTGTAACGCGCTTCATTGAACTCGCCCTTCGCATCTTTGCTGCGTCGACACAACTCTAACCGGAAGATACCAGGTGCATGAACTCCGCGCTGCGCGGCTCACGCTCCAAGACGTAGGTGATGTAGTTTCCCAGCACTCGTCGGAGGTCTTGTATCAGCCTGTCAGTGAGCGGGAGATGGAGGGCCTGCGGGAAGTCGGTGCGTTGGAAGAATCGCAACACCTTGATGGCGTTCATCGACACGTGAATGAGCGATCCGTCCGTCCGACTCCGGCACTCAAGGCACACCAGCCCGCCGGAGGCACAGGAGAAAGCATGGTCGCCTGGCGAAAGCTCCTCCCCGCAGTCCACGCACTGCCGCAGCTCAGGGCCGAACCCAGCTATGCCCAGCATCCTCGTCTCAAAGTAACACGCTAGCTGTTCTGGCCTTTCGGTGGACTCCAGCCCACCCAGTGCGTCGACCAGAAGACGGAACTCTGCGGGATTTACGGCGCCATCGGCGGAAAAGCCGTCAACGAGATCGGCCAAGTACATCCCCGTCGAGACGAGGCCGAGGTCTTCACGCAGGGCCCGGAAGCTCGCCACCGTCTCGGCCTCGACAACCTGATCGAGGCTGCGTCCCTCCGCTATCGAGACGCGGACGTGGGTGAGAGGCTGCAAGAACCCGCCTTTACGGCTCTTGGCACGCCGCGCGCCCTTGACGACCGCGCGGACCTTCCCCCGGTCGGGAGTGTAGAGGGTGATGATGCGGTCGGCCTCTCCGAGCCGCATGTGCTTGAGCACGACGCCCTCGGTGTTGTATGTCTTGGGTCTCGGCATGGGTATTCAGTCCTCGACCATTCCGACACGAACGCAAGCCACGGCGGCTAGCGACCTCGTCGCTAGAACTCCTGGCGGCCTTCCAATGCCCGTCCGAGCGTCACTTCATCGGCATACTCGAGGTCTCCGCCGACCGGAAGACCGCGGGCCGGTCGAGTGACCCTTATTCCCAGCGGTGAGATGAGGCCGTGCAGGTACATCGAGGTAGCCTCTCCCTCCAAGTTCGGGTTTGTCGCGAGTATGACCTCCGTCACTTCCGTCCCTTTGAGCCGTTCGAGCAGCGATGCGATCTTAAGATCCTCCGGGCGGACGCCGTTCATGGGCGATATCGCCCCGTGCAGGACGTGGTACAAGCCCGTGTACGCCCCGGTCCGTTCGAGGGCGGGCACATCCATCGGCTCCTCGACCACGCAGATCCTTGAGCGGTCGCGGCCGGAGTCCTGGCAGAGACGGCACGGGTCGGTCTCGGTGATGTTGGCACAGGCGGAGCAGAGGATGATCCTCTGCTTGCCGGCGAGAATGGCGTCGGCGAGCGCGCGTGAGTGCTCGTCCCCGATTCGTATGAGGTGGTGGGCGAGTCGCTGCGCCGAC
>JAPPDQ010000302.1 GCA_028875495.1 Chloroflexota bacterium | reverse complement strand
CCCACACGAGAGCGCCTGGATGACGGAACTCTACCCGGAAGGCCCGGTCACATTCACGTTGTCCCGCTGGAAGGCAAAGCCATTTTCCCTCAAGGGTTGGTTCCTCGTGTTGGACAGGGCCATACGCATCTATCGCAAGCTTCCTTTCATCCCCGGCCGAAAAAGGGCAATCAAGGCCGCCGTCGATTGGATCGTCAGACACCAGGAGGCGGACGGTTCGTGGGCGGGAATACAGCCCCCCTGGGTGTACTCGCTCATCGCATTGAGCGCCATCGGCTTCCCGCTGGACGACCCCGTCATCTCAAAGGGGCTGGAAGGATTCAGGCGGAATTGGAGCGTTCCCTCGGAAGACGGTGATGCCCTCAGGGTACAGGCGTGCCTCTCTCCCGTGTGGGATACGTGTCTGGCGATGCGCGGACTCTTCGACTCTGGCGTACCGTCCGACCACCCTGCCATTCAGCGTGCCGCTGCATGGCTCATTCAAGAAGAGATCCGCGTCAAGGGCGACTGGGCCGTGTACAGACCCCACCTGGAACCCAGCGGATGGGCATTTGAGTTCGATAATGTCCACTATCCGGACATCGACGACTCCGCCATTGTGGTGACGGATCTCGCAGCCACCAGGATGCATGACGATGCCGGAGAGCGAGCACGGAGGGAGGCTCTCGACCGTGCCGTCAACTGGCTGACGGGGATGCAGTGCTCGAACGGCGGTTGGGCCGCGTTCGACTGGAACAACGACTCCCGCGAGTTGGCGAAAATCCCGTTCGCAGACTTTGGGGAGCTCCTTGATCCGCCCAGCGTTGACGTGACTGCACACGTACTGGAGATGTACGCGAAGCTGGGGCATACGGTGGAACACCCAGCCGTTCGCCGGGGGCTTTCATATATATGGGAACAGCAGGAGCACGACGGCCCGTGGTTCGGGCGCTGGGGTGTGAACTACATCTATGGTACAGGCGCTGTGCTCCCTGCGCTGGAAGCCCTGGGGGTGGACATGAGGCAACCCCGGGTACGCCGGGCCGTCGAGTGGCTTCTGGCACGTCAGAACACGGACGGAGGTTGGGGCGAGACCTGTGTCAGCTACGCCGACCCCTCCCTTCGAGGACAAGGTGAGAGCACTCCGTCACAGACTTCCTGGGCTCTTATGGCGCTGATTGCGGCAGGCGAAGCGGGGCACGAGTCCGTAGCGCGAGGCGTTGAATTCCTTCTTGAACGCCAGCAGGAAGACGGAACTTGGGATGAGCCTCAGTTCACAGGATGCGGGTTCCCCGGTTACGGACCGGGCGAAAGACCAAACGAGTACGAACCGCTCGACGGCCCTAACTCTCAGGGCCCAGAGTTGGGCGCGGCCTTCATGATCAAATACCACTTGTACCGCAACTACTTTCCTCTCTCGGCGCTTGGGCGGTATGCGCAGTCGCTGCATCCGTGAAACACCGCCGGAAGGGTGTGCATAGGAAGTCCGGCCCGCGAAGGGTGGCGTCTTGGGTGTCAGGGTAGGTCTTCGGCGGGGAGGCCGCCACGTTCGCGCAGGTGGGTGGCGACGCTATCGTTTTCCTTTTCGATGGCTATATCGAGGGCGGTCTTGCCGTCGTCGGACAGCGCGTTGATGTCGGCGCCGTGGGTTAAGAGGAACTCGATGCCGATGAGAGGGTCGCCGTAGCGTTCTTCCCAGGACGGAGGATAGATCAACGCTTGGAGCGGGGTTTCCCCGCGCCGGTTCACTCGATTTACGTCCGCTCCATGCCGAATGAGCAGACCTGCGACTTCGAGGTTCCCTTTGGTGGTGAATTCACCAAGGTGCGTTCGTCCCGTCTGCCGTCGCGTGACTTCCACGTCCGCCCCGGCATCAATGAGCATCTTGGCCGCCTCCAGCGAGGTCTCGACGGGCAGGTCGACCGTAAGCGGCAGGGCCATCTGGTCCCATGACCCTCGACCGTTCGGGTCCGCGCCCACCGACAGCAGGTACTTCAGCACTTCGATCTGACCGGAGCGGACGGCCCAGAGCAGCGGAGGATCGGACCACTCGGCCCCGATCCGGCGGTTGACGAACTCCGGATCATCCTCGACGCATTTCTTGATCTCGTCGAGCATCCCCAGGCAGATGAGGGTCTGTGGAGTCACCTCCGCGCCCTGCTCGATGAGGTACTCGCCAACCTCCTCCTGGCGGCGGAAGGCGGCCCATTCGAGGGCGGTGCGGTTCCGGTACATGTCCCGCCGGGTGAGGAGAAAGTCTCCGTCGTTCATCTGCCTCTTGACTTCCTCGAGGTCACCCACTACCGCCGCGGAGAAGATGTCGTGCCTCGCGCCGTATCGGAGGAGAATGTCGATCTTCCACGGGTCCCAGTGGTTGATCGCGGAGTGGAGAGGCGAGCCTCCGTGGATGGCGGGCAGATTGGGGTTGGCTCCCGCCTCAAGCAGAATTTGAACGGTCTCCCTCGACCCCTCCCAGCAGGCGAGCACCAATGGGGGCGACCACTGATGGTTCCCTTCGTAGCCGTAAGCGTCGACATCCGCGCCGTACTCGATCAGCAGGCGGAGGAGGTCGGCGTGCGTATACGCGGCAAAGTGTACGGCTCGAACCGTTTCACCCTCGGACGGGTCACCCCAGGGAGAGCCCCATCCCCAGTTACCCCGGATGGAGGCGGTGCCTCGCACGTCCGCGTTGACGAGGGAAGGGTCGTCATCCAAGAGTTCGCGGACCCTGTCGAGGTCGCGAGCGCCGACGGCCTTGAAGAACTCGTGGTCGGGCGGGAACGCGGCTTTGTGCGCTTCCGCCCGCACCGTATAGGTGGAGGCAGGCTCGACTTCGGTGCGGAGGGCGTCCCAGTCGTCGAAGCCATACTCACGGGCGACGGCGTTGCGGGCGTCTGCCATGGAGAGGGCTGTGCCGTCGTCTTTCGATGCTTGGGCGGTCACGAGGGACTGAACTTGGTTTCTGAATATCCTGAGGTCGGGGTCAGAGGGAAACGGTTTGTGCGAGGTCATGGTTGTTCCTTTCTTTCAGGGGATGGGGAGTTAAGTTCACCGCAGAGAGCGCAGAGAAAGTACATTATGCCCGCTGTTTGAAATACTTCGCGTCCTTTCTGGCGATCTCGAAAGCGGTCTTGCCGTTCTTGTTGAGGACGGTGGGATCGGCTCCCGCTTCAAGCAGGGCCTCGGCGGCCTCTACGCAGCCCTCATAGGTGGCGCGATGGAGGGGAGTGCGTCCCTTCCTGTCCTGGGTGTTCAGGTCGGCGCCGTGCCGGGCGAGGAGACGTATGATGTCGGCCCGGTCTGCCTCGGCGGCGAGTTGGAGAGGTGTGCGGCGTGCCTTGTTCTGGAGGTTGACGAGGGGTCCGCGTTCCAGCAGCAACTCGGCGCACTCCATGGAGCCTGCGCGGGCAGCCCAGTGGAGCGGGGTCATGCCGTAGTCGTTGGTTGCGTCTACGATCTCGGCGTCTTCGTCGATGAGCTCCCGCAGGCGGTCGGTGTCGTTGAGGCCGCAGGCCGTGTAGATGTCATAGTAGGCCCCGTCCTCGATGAGGATGCGGGCGACCTCGTGCTTCTTGGGCTGTTCTTCCTCGCTCCAGCCCGGAGCCGCGGCTACCTGCAGAGAGGTGGAGCCTTTTTCGCCCCAGCCCTTGATCGGAAGCTCGTGGTGGATTCCCGCGCCGTATTCTAGGAGGAGCTTGACCATATCGGTGAGCCCGCTCGTCGCCGCCCAGAAGAGCATGGACGTGTTGTCGGGCCAGCCGACGTGGGGCTTCAGGACGGAGACGCCGGTCGCGTCAGCCTGACCGGACTCGAACACGGTTCGGGCCACGTCCATCGCTCCCATGTACACAGCGTCGAAGAAGTTGTTGTACTCAGTAGGTTCCAGTTCGAGGGCGATACCGTGGTCGAGCATGAACTTGACGGCAGGCCCGCAACCGTTCCTGTTCAGCAAGAGCCGATGAAGCAATACGCTTCCGATGCGGTCGAGCACCTCTGGTTCTTCGACCAGTATGGCTTCCATTCGTCCGATGTCGGGGGTACCCACCCAGTTCCTGCGCTCCGTGCCAATCGAGGCCGCGATGAACTGTTCCTCGGTTGAGGTTAGCTCGAAACTCTCCTGGTCCTTGGGGAACCAGTTATTCCAGTGTCTGACGGCGTTTGTCGTGTCCATGTGGTTCTCCTCACGCTCGGGTCTTGAAGTATTTGGCGTCTTTCCTGGCGATCTGGAATGCCGTCTTGCCACTCTTGTTGAGGACGGTGGGGTCGGCTCCCACTTCGAGGAGGGTCTCGGCGGCCTCGACACAGCCCTGATAGGTGGCACGATGGAGGGGTGTCCGTCCCTTCTTGTCCTGCGTGTTGAGGTCGGCTCCGTGTCGGACTAACAGGCGAATCATGTTAGCCTGATCCGTCTCGGCGGCCAGTTGGAGAGGGGTGCGGCGTGCCTTGTTCAGGGCGTTGACGAGGACTCCACGTTCCAAGAGTATCTCGGCGCACTCCATGGAGCCTGCGCGGGCGGCCCAGTGGAGCGGCGTCATTCCGTAGTGTTCGTCGGCGTTGACCACCTCGGCATCCTCGTCGATGAGTTCTCGCAGACGGGCGGTGTCATCGAGGGCGCAGGCGGAGTGAATGTCGAAGTACGCTCCGTCCTCGATGAGGATGCGGGCGACCTCGCGCTTGCCCTCAATCCTTCGGATATCGCCCCACTGGCTGGGCGCAAGGGCCTCGTGCAGGGAGGTCACTCCCCGCTCGCCGTTGCCCTTGATCGGCAGCTCGTGGTGGACGCCGACGCCATATTGGATCAGGAGCTTGGCGACTTCGACGCGACCGGGCACTGCCGCCCAGTACATGAGGGTGAGGTTGTCCGGCCAGCCGACATGCGGCTTCTCCACGGAGACACACGTCGCGTCCGCCTTGCCCGACTCGAAGACGGCCTGCAGCGTATCAGCCGCGCCTCGATAGGCGGCATTGTGCAGGACGTTGTAGGACAACGGGTCTACCTCGAACGGCACACCGCTGTCGAGAAGGAGCCTCGCGACCTCGCCACAGCCCCTCAAATCTACAACCACGTTGAGCAGGTGTTCACCTATGCGGTCGAGCGCCGTAGGCTCGTCCGCCAGAATCTCGCGCACCAGTTCGACGTCCGGCTTGTGCACGGCGTCCCATCGCTTCCGCTCAAGTCCTATTGCCGCCACGATAAGCAGTTGCTCGTTTCCGGTGAGTTCCGGCAACTCTGCGTCGCCAATGGTCCAGTGCCTTCTGAACCGCTCGACAGCTTTTGTGGTGTCCATGTTGGTTGCTTTGAGTTCTCTGTTTGTCTTGCCGCCATGCTCGCGGAGGAGGTCGGCGGCGGCGTGGTTCTCTCGGCTGACTGCCGCGTCCAGCGGGGTGTTGCCGTTTTCATCGATGAGATTCACGTCCGAGCCCGCGTCGAGCAGCGCGACGATGGTCTCGGTCACCCTATCGGCCGGAGCCCTGCTGCCCGCGAAGGCGGCGAAGTGGAGCGGCCCTCCGACCGCCCAAGCGGATGCGCGGTGGTTCGGGTCGGCCCCGCGATCCAAAAGGGCCTGCACCGCCTCGGTCTGGGCAGCCCAGGCAGCCCAGTTGATCGCGCCGAACCCGTCGCCGCCGGGGTTGGGGTTTCCTCCGTAGTCCAAGAGCACCTTCACGCACTCCGGGTCTTTATTCCGCCACGCGGCGGCATTTACGGCGGCGTCGGTGGGAACCGCACCGTGTTCCAAGAGCAAACGGCAACTCACCGTGTCGTCGTAGAAGGCAGCTCTTCTCAGGGGCGACATTGCGTTCCCGTACGAAACGTTCGGGTCGGCTCCAGCCTTCAAGAGCATCTCCAGCGCTTCGTGGCTGATGCTCCAAGCGGCGAAGCAGACCGGACTGGCCCCGTTTGAGAGCCGGGAATCCGCCGCGCCGGGGTCGTTGCCGAGTATCCTCGAAAGGCCGTCAACGTCGTTCATCGCGGCGGCGGTGAATGCGTCCATCTCCGCTCCGCTGCGGACCAAAGCCCGGACGATCTCCCTTCCCGATTCCATGAGAGCGGGGTTAGAGTCGCCACGAGCGGCGGCGGTCTGGAGCAGCGAGTACCCGTTCTCCTCCCGCTGCGTCAGCAGACCGGGATCACGTTCGACGAGTTCAGCTACCCGGTCGGTGAGTCCCATCTCGACGAGACTCCACGCGGTCACCGGAGCTCCGTACTCTTCCAGCAGGTTGTAGCGGTCGACGCTGTCATGATGGGCCGCCGTTTCGAGCGCGGCGACTCCGTGCTCTCCGCTCACGTCAGCGCCATTCTCCAGGAGCAGGCGCATCATGTCGAGGCCGCCCTCCCAGCTTGCGAGGGTGATCGGTACGCACAGGTTGTTGTTCCCGTCCCAACCCACGTTGTTGACGTCGGATCCGCGCTCCACGAGTACACGGGCTACCTCCAGCACGTCCGGCGTGGCATTGCGGAAGAACCCCGTGGAGACCAGATGCAGCGCCGTCCGCGTCTTGGTCGATACCGGGTGCGGATCGTTCCGTATCGCCTCCCGGAAGGCCTCGCCCTCCAGCATGTAGTTGTCGTCCAGCAGACGCGCGTCGATGAGCGCGGGCTGGGCGTCGAGGAAGCGTCCGACGCCCTCGGCGTCCCTGCTCTTGACCGCTTCAAAGAAGCCGATCAGATCGTCGACGGAGTACGGGGGGTCGAAATCGCGCTGCACCAGAGCAACAAGCTCCTGCCAGCTTTGGCAGCCGTGCTCTATGGCAATGACGCGCTGGGCGTCGTGAAGGGCGAGCTTCGCGGCGAAGACCTGATCGTCCGAGTACCCGCCGAACTGGGGGATTGCAGTACAGACGCGCCCGGCGGTGGCGCGGTC